>JBHEPK010000020.1:0-10288 GCA_046260325.1 Desulfonatronovibrio sp. | reverse complement strand
CTTCAGTTCCGGGAGCTGATGCAGTATATAAAAATATTGAAAACAAAGTCAGATCGCTTTTTCCAGGCCATGATATATATTGGGCCTATACTTCGAAAGTAATAAGAGAAAAGCTATCAAAACAGGGTAGAGTTTTTTTGTCACCTGTTCAGGCTCTGGGGCTTATGTCTGAGCATGGTTTTTCCCGTGCAGCCCTGCAGTCTCTTTTGATAATTCCAGGCCTTGAGCACCATGACCTGATCAGAACAAGGGCATCTATCCAGGGTTTGCCCAAAGGGATTGAGGAAATCAGGCTTGGTGATCCCCTTTTGAGTCAAAGTCATGATCTGGATCGTTTTGCCATATCTATGTTAGAGAATCTAACAGGGATCAGGGAAAATGATGAGGCTGTGATTTTTATGGGGCATGGAAGTGTTCATCCTGCCAATGTATATTATTCAGCCCTGCAGTATCATTTCTGGCTCAGGGATGAGGATGTTTTTGTGGGGGCAGTTGAAGGAACTCCAAGCTTAGAAGACATCCTGCCTTTGCTTGATAAGAGGAAAATAAGAAAAACTGTTCTTCTCCCTCTTATGGTGGTGGCAGGAGATCATGCTGTCAATGATATGGCAGGAAAACAGGCAGATTCCTGGGTCAGTATTTTGAAAGAACAGGGAATTGATGCCCGGGTTGAGATGAAAGGGCTTGGTGCCTTTGATAATGTGGTGGATATCTGGATGGACCACCTCAGTAAGATTCTATAAAATCCACCTATCCTATATTGTTGGGGAGATTGAGAAATAATTCCCTGGTATAGGTGACCATCTTGTTCATAATCCATGGAAAGGCAAATAATAAAACCAGAAAAATGGAGATAATCTTGGGCACAATAGTCAGGGTCATTTCCTGAATCTGGGTGGCTGCCTGGAGTATGCTGATAGTAACTCCAACAATCATCCCCACTCCCAGCATGGGCAGGGCAATCAACAATGTGGTTTCAATGGCTTCTCTGGCGAATCCGACTACAAAATCCGGGGTCATAGCATTCTCCCTTAAGGTTTGTTTAAAGAGTTTTTATTCAGCTTTGTTATCCAGGTCAGGCAAAACTGTTTACAAGGGAACCTACAAGCAGGTTCCAGCCATCCACCATTACGAACAACAGTACCTTGAATGGCATGGAGATCATGACCGGAGGAAGCATCATCATGCCCATGGATAAGAGGATACTGGCCACAACCATGTCCAGGATCAGAAAGGGGATATAGATCATAAACCCGATCTGAAAAGCTGTCTTGAGTTCACTGATCACAAATGCAGGCATAAGAAGCATGGTGGGTACGTCTTCTTTGGTCTCAGGACGGTCTGTTTTTGTTATGGAGTAGAAAATTGAAAGGTCTTTTTCCCTGGTATGTTTGAACAGGAATTCCCGTAAAGGCTCTTCAGCGTTGGACAGGGCTACACGGTAGTCAATATCTTCACTTAGATATGGTTGAAGGGCGTTTTGGTTTATTTTGGAACCCACAGGCATCATAATGGCTACAGTCAGGAAAATGGCGAGGGCTGCGAGCACCTGATTGGGGGGCATCTGCTGGGTACCCATGGCATGGCGGATAAATGAGAATACAATAACCAGCCTGGTGAAGGATGTTGCTGTCAAAAAAATGGCCGGGGCTACAGACAAAACTGTAAAAAGAAATAAGAGTTCGAGGGTAAGTGCTACTTTTTCAGGCTCGGCCTGCCCTCCAGAAAACTGCATTGACAGGGTGGGCATCAGTGGTTCCTGAGCCAGAGCAGTTAAGGGCAGAAGAAGTATAAGGCTAAGTGCTGTCCATATCGCTCTTTTGGGAAAGGACTTGAGAAAATTTATGGTCATTGCTTTTATCATCAACCTGGTTCTCCGTTAAGAGGGTTACTTGAGAGTCAGTCACTCCCAATACCAGATCTTTATTCAAAAAGCGGACCACGATAACGCTTTTTTTGGGTCCGATGCTCAGGGCACCCATGATTTTTAATTTTCCTTGAGCGCTCATCCCCAGGCCTGCCTTATGCCCAAAGCGCTTTAAAAGGTAAAATCCCAGAAAAATCAATCCCAGGAGGATTAAAAGGGAGGATGCCATTTTGACACCGGTCATTCCAATGTCCATAGATGTGCCGACTTCGTTATCCAAGTTGTTTGATCCTCTCAATAGGGCTGATGATATCTGTAAGTCTGACCCCGAATTTTTCATTAATGACAACAGCTTCGCCCCTGGCCACAAGTTTTCCGTTGACATGGATTTCCAGAGGTTCTCCTGCGAGTTTGTTGAGCTCGATGACAGAACCCTGACCCAATTGCAGCAGTTCGTTTATAAGAAGCTGGGTGCTGCCAAGCTGAGCTGTAACAGTAAGGGGAATATCAAGTATAAACTCCATGTCCCTTTTATTGCCGTCGGGCTTTTTCTTGGCATCTGCTGTCAAATCTTTGAATTCAGGCTCCTTGCTTTCTGCTGCAAGGGAATTCTGATTTTTTTCATCCACGATTTTATCTTCTTCTTCTGCTGCAAGAGCAGCAGCCCACTCGTCAGCTAAGGCTTCATCATCCTCTGGTGAATCCCCATCCTGATCTTTGGAATCTTCATTGTCTTCGGAGTCGTCCTGGTCAGAAAGAGCAGCAGCCCATTCTTCAGCCAGTTTATCCTGATCTTCATTGTCAGCTTTTTCTTCGGGGCTCATACTAATATTCCTTTTTAAAAGTGGGTTTCTTCTTCTTTTTTCACTTGAAAGGCTTTATTCCCTTTTACAAATCCGGGAATGCCATGAAATTTTACCACACCCTGTACCTGTGCTTTAAGGAGGTCTTCTTCATCAGTATCCAGGACCAATATATCGCCAATTTCCATGTTTAAAAGCTGTCTGCCGGTGATCTCGCTGTGTCCTAAGGTTACTTTAACGTCAACAGGTATTTCCATGAGTCTTTCTTTGAACCTGGTTAGCCAGGCATGATCCACTTCTAACCTTTCAGACTGATATGAAGCGTAGAGTTTTGAGCGAATGGGCTCAATGGTAGCGTAGGGAAGACAGATAACAAGAGAACCAATGGCGTTTTCCAGCTCAATTTCAAAGCTTACAACAACCACCACATCACTGGGGGGTACTATTGTAGCGAATTGAGGATTTACCTCAGATCTGGTCAGTTCAATCCCCACTTCATGTACAGGTCGCCATGCGTCTTCTAAGTTGGACAAAAGCATCTTAGCAACCTTGGTAACAATTCTCTGCTCAATGGGTGTAAAGTCCCTGCCTTCAATCTTGGGCTGGGAGCCTGCTCCGCCAAAAAAGTTTTCCACTAAGGCAAAGACCAGCCTGGTATCGATTATCATTATTGCGTTGCCGCGCAATGGGTCGATCTTGAAGATATTGATGCTGGTAGGTACCGGTAGTGAGCGCATGAAGTCCCCAAATTTGGACATATCAATGGAAATGGGATTTACATCTACTCTTTTGCGCATGGCATTGGCCAGGTCACTAGATGAAATTCTGGCAAAACGGTCATTGATGATTTCAAGGACAGGCATCCTGCCCCGGATGATTCGATCCTGGTTAGAGATATCAAAGTCAACCACACCTGAATCGTCTTCAGCCACATCAATTTCTGTTTCGATCTCTCCGCCGGTCAGCCCCCTGAGCAGAGCATCAACTTCGTTTTGTTCAAGAATTTTATTCATAACCTGGTACTTTTAATAAAAGTTATTGTACGACAAATTCAGAAAAATAGACTTTCAGTACTCTGCCCTGGCCAATAAACTGGTTAAGTCTTTCTACAATTTCATTACGCAGCTGGATTTTTTCCTCCATGGTATCTATATCAGAGTATGATTTGCTTGAAAGAAGTAGAATGATGGAATCACGCACCCGGGCCATGTGCTGCTGGACATCTTTCGAAGCTTTGCCGTCTATTACTTCCACCTTCAGGGTGGTTCGCAGATATCTCCTGCCAAGGGGATCTGCCAGGTTGACCACAAAGGGTTCAAGATCAACCACTTCATAGCTTTTTAATTCTTGCTGGCCCTGGTCCTGAGACTCAGCCTGGTTTTCTTCTTCAGGATCATCCTGATTCATAAAATAATTGTATCCAAAGTATCCTGCACCGGCCAGAACACCAAGAATCAGAATTAAAATGAGCCATTTCAGCTTTCCTGATTTTTTTTTGCCTTCAACCGGGGTTTTTTCTTCTTCATTTTTTTTGGGAGGCATTATTTTCTCCTGCACGGGTACGTATGTTTTATAGTTTTCATACGGAAACGGTTCTTTTTTCTTGTTTGCGGCTATCTGCCATAATTTTCAGTACGACCCGTATCCTGATTTTAAGTATCTGAACAATAAGTTATTTCAATATAAGTTTCAACGTTCAGTTTGAATTATAAAAACGTTTTGGGCGTTGTTTTAAGCAGGATTTCCACGCGCCGGTTCTGGGATCTGCCCTGTGCTGTATCATTGGGAGTTACAGGGAAGTTCGGCCCGTAAGAAGAAACAGAAAGTCTTTCATTGTCAATACCGTTGATTATTAAGAATTCAAGAACTGCCATGGCCCTTTCAGCGGCAAATTCGTAATTGTCTTTATGAATGCCAGGGACATTGTCTGTGTATCCGGCAATATTTACTGGAGAAGGCCATTCCTCTATTAGAGGTACGATCTGCATCAGTATCTGCCTGGCCGGAGTGTTCAAGGATGTCTGGGCAGAGGGAAACAGAAGTTCATCAGTTAACATCAGAGCGATACCCTCTGGTCTTTCGAGTATTTTCAAATTTTCATCAAGGGTGCTTTTACTTATTTCCGGGGGCAGAACATCATCAGGAAAGAGCAGATCTTTTATCCTGTCCTGTTTTTCCAGGATTTCCCAGGGTTTTTCCAGGAGATCCTCAAAGATCATGAAGCGATCAGAAAGCCGTCCAGCTGAACTTGGTGAAAGAAAGGCAATATCTTCCTGAAAAATGGTGATTACTTCCCTGATTATCTGACGGTCCAATGAAGCCATGCTCAAAAGGAGAATAAAGAAAGTCAGCAGAATGGTTATCATATCCGCAAAAGTAACCATCCATAGAGCTTCTATTGGTTTTGGATTCTTTTTTTTTCTGGCCAATATCAACTCCTGTTTTCAGGAAAGTAATTTATGGATCAGGGGTTTCTTCTGGTCCCACATCAAAAATAAAATCTCTATAGATATAGCTCCCCTGGTCTTCTGGTGCGGGCATTCCAGATTCGTTTACTCTGGCTTGGATCCATTCAGGGTTTCTTTTGTCCAGAATGATTTCAACTCGCCGGTTATTTTTGCGGCCCTGTTCAGTCCTGTTGCTGTATCTGGGCCAGTACTTGCCAAATGCTTCGAGCCTGATGGAATCAGGATCAACATTCTGTTCTAATAGATATCTATAAACATTGAGTACCCGGTACAGAGACAACTGCCACGAAGGACTAATGATTTCCTGATCCATGAGGGCATCATTTTCCAGCCCCAATTCATCAAGCATAATAGATGTATGCCCTGTAATTAGAACAGGATATTCCAAATCCTGCAGGACCGGTATTATTTTATCCAAAAGTTCCTCTCCTGCAGGAGTGAGATTTATCTGGCCTGGTTGATACATGATCTCTGTATTTATGGAAAAAATCTGGACAAATTTGTTTTCCACAAAATTAAGATCGTCTGTCTTATCGTCCCATAAAAGGGGTTTAAGCTGCTGCAGATCGCCATCATCGGGCATGGGGCCTGGTTCAAGGACCCAATCTTTTTCAGTCTGACTCAGGACGTCCTGTTTGGCAGTGCCTACTCCAAAAGTACCTGTAATGGATCCCATAACAAGTTTTACTCTTCTGGGATCAAGAAAAGAAGCAAAAGTAATAATAAGCACAAAAAAGGTCAGCAAAAGAGTCATTATATCAGTAAAAGTGACTAACCATGGAGCAAGACTGCTTTCTGGTTTTTTATCTTTTTTCTTACGTGGCATATATTAGTCTGTAGCCCGCCTGATTTTTGGGGGAAGATAGCTGTTTAGTTTTTCTTCAATAATTCGCGGGTTTTCTCCTTTAGAAATACATAAAATTCCTTCCAGCATCATTTCCTTGGCCAGGATTTCTTCCTTGCTTCTGGCCTTTAGTTTGCCGGACATGGGATTGAAAATCAGGTTGGCCAGAATGGCTCCATAAAATGTAGTTATGAGAGCAACAGCCATGGACGGGCCAATGGCGCTGGGATCATCTAAGGATTGGAGCATCTGGACAAGACCGATAACCGTTCCAATCATCCCCATAGCCGGAGCAAAGGAACCCATGATTGCCAGGATTTCAGCTCCTGTTTCGTGCCTGTCTTCGAGATAGGATATTTCAGTTTCCATTATTTCCTGAATGGTCTGTGGTTCAAGTCCATCCACTGTAAGCTGAAGACCTTTTTTCAAATACTGATCTTCAATATTCTTGATCATAGGTTCTAAGGACAAAATACCTTCACGTCTGGCCTTGTTAGCATAGTCCATGAATTGTTCAATGATTTTTGATGGACTATCAACGTTGGTCATAAAGGTGTTTTTAATAATCCCTATGACCCCCATGACATGACCCATGGGATAGTTGACCAGGGTCGCGCCTATGGTCCCTCCGATAACAATGAGTGCTGAAGGAACATTTACAAAAATTAAGGGGCTTCCACCGAAGACGATAGCCGCACCTACCAGACCAAAAGCTAATACCAATCCTATAATGGTTGCCAGATCCATCAGTTATGTCCCAGGTTCCGAGTTTAAAATGTCTTGTAATTAGTTTTCATCCGTAAAGAAAGATTTTCCGGATGAAAACTAACTGAATATCCACCACAGTGTGCAGACTTTATTAGAGTGCAGAAAAATATGGTAATCAGATACTTTTATATTATCGGCAGTTTAAGTATATTTGTTTAACAATCCATTCTTGCCCCAAACAGGGCCGTCCCGACTCTGACCAAGGTAGCACCTTCTTCAACAGCCACTTCAAAGTCTCCGGACATGCCCATGGACAGATGAGGCAAGGTGACTTTCAGTTCCTGCTGCAATTGATCTCTGCAGCGTCTGAGACCGGAAAAATAAGGCCTTGCTTTTTCCGGATCATCAAAAAAAGGCGGCATGAGCATTAATCCATCTAATCTGAGATGTTTCATTGTAAGAATTTCTCCGGCAAGCCCGGAAAGTTCTTCAAGGGGTACGCCTGACTTTTGTTTTTCATTGGCAATATTGACCTGAATGAGAACCGGCTGGATTAAATCCAGACTTTTTGCTTTTTTATGCAAACCTTGAGCCAACTTTAGAGAGTCCACAGAGTGGATGAGTTTAAATCTGCCAGCGATATTTCTGGCTTTTTTGGTTTGCAGGCTGCCAATAAAATGCCAGAGAACAGATGGTTCAGCAAGCTGGTCAATTTTGGGAATGGCTTCCTGAACATAGCTTTCTCCAAAATCTGTCTGACCGGCATGCATAAGTCCCTGAATTTTATCTATGGGCTGTTTTTTGGATACAGCAACGAGAGTTACCTGTCGATGGGGATCTCCACATCTGTTCAGGGCGTTTTGAATTTTTTTCTTTACATTGTGCAGGTTTGTGTTGAGCTCGAAATTTACGTCTGAGCCATGTTCATCAGCAATCACATTCATCTCCTTCAATTTCGTACTCCAAAGGGTCATCTGCAGGTGCTTCCGGAGCAATTTCTGTTTTTAACCGGGCAAAAATCAGATATCCAGTATGAGCTACCATGCGGTCATCAGGTCTTAGTCTTTCAGGTACTGGTTTATATCTCCTTACCAAGATTTCTAAGACTTCCACCGAGGTGAATGGTCCTTTTTCCATGGCTGCAAGAAGTTCACTGACCTGGTTGGTGGTGGGCAGAAGAAAACCCACAGGCCCCCCGGGAAGAAGTGCGCCAGGTATATGTTCAAGGTAATCCCAGGGAGTGCGGACATCCAGAAAAAGGGCGTCAACATCTTTTTGATCAAATCCTGTACTGATGTCTTTATGGATATTCTCAACTCTGTCACCGAGACCGTTCTGCTGCAGGTTTTTTTGACAAAGAGAAGCAAATTCTTCTCTGCGCTCATAAGAATAGACCTTGCCGCCTTCCCCTACAAACCAGGCCATAGCTGTTGTCAATGCACCTGATCCTGACCCTGATTCAATTACTTTTGATCCGGGACCGATTCCAAGTTTGACAATGATGTATCCAATATCCTTGGGATAAATGATTTGTGTTCTGCGCTTCACTGACTTGATGAGATCATAGAGGGTTGGCTTGAACACCGTGTAGGTTCTGCCGAGGTGGGTATCAATGGCACTGCCAAACCCTTTTTCCATGATATTTTGCATTTGAAGCTGTCCGTCATTGGTGTTAATTATCTCTTCTGGGTTTAGAATCCTAAAGTAACGCTTGCCCTTTGGGCTAACCAGCATTACCAATTGACCAGGTTTTATCATTGGCGAGGGTCTCCTTGTAATTTCTTTAATGGAACGTAGTCATAAGTTTTGAAATCTAAATCTTAAAGACTGGAAAATCAATTAAATGATGTTTGAATATATATTTGGACCTGTCATGTCATCAAGGCTTGGCTCATCCCTCGGGATTGATCTTTTGGGCCGCAAAATCTGCAGCTTTGATTGTCTGTATTGCGAAATAGGCAAGACCGAAATAAAGACAATTAAAAGGGCAGACTATGTTCCTCTGAAAAACATTGTTTTAGAGCTTGAGGCCTGGTTTAAGACTTATGAGCAGCGACCTGATTTTATTACTTTGGGTGGGCAGGGAGAGCCGTGTCTGAATTCTGAACTGGGAGAAATAATCAGGTCTATCAAGCAGATGCAGATGGATATCCCAGTGGCGGTGCTGACCAATTCATCCATGCTAAGTGACCCTCAGGTAAGAAAGGAACTCAGGGCAGCAGATGTTGTTCTGCCATCCCTTGACTCTCTTGTAGAAAGTGAGTTTAAAAAAATCAACAGGCCTCATCCTGCTGTTGACCTGAAAAAAATATCCCAGGGTCTGCTTGATTTCAGACAGGAGTTTGAGGGCAAAATTTTTCTTGAGGTTCTGGTTCTCCCGGGGATTAATGATTCCCAGGAAAATTTGAACCTTTTAATTGATTTTAACGATCAGCTCAGGCCTGACAGGGTGGATATCACTACTATGTCAAGGCCGGGATCATATCTTGGATCAGAGCTTCCATCCAGTGATTTTCTGGTAGAATGGCGCAAGGCATTTAATACCGCGACTATCCCTGGAAAAGTATCTGCAAAAGATATTTGCACAGACCAGTCCACCATTAGAGAGAGAGTGCTTTCTTCAGTTAAAAGAAGACCCCAGACTCAAGAGCAGCTTGTAAAGGCCCTGGGAGTAAGTCTTGGAGATCTTGATGCAGTCCTCAGTGAACTGGAAGGATCCGGTCTGATCCAATCAGCAGAAAGTAAAACTGATTTTCAAAAATTTTATTTAGTAAGGGGAAAGAATGCCGGTTAAAAGAAAAAGAAAAATGTTTATCAGTGTGCTGCCGGGTGAGCAGATAGAGCTTGCCCTGTCTCTTGATGGATTTATTCAGGAGTATTATGTTGAAATGCTCAATCAGTCCAAGACCAAGGGCAATATTTATAAGGCCAGGATTCATAATATTGATCAGGCCCTGCAGGCAGCTTTTATCAATTATGGTGCTTCGAGAAATGGATTTCTCCAGGTGGATGAAATTCATCCTGAGTATTATCGTACAGATATCAAGCCTATCAGAGGAAATAAGTATCCGCCTTTGCAAAGGGTATTGAAGCCCGGCCAGGAGCTTCTGGTTCAGGTGGTCAAGGAGCCTACAGGTAATAAAGGCGCCTTTCTTACCACCTATCTATCATTTCCCGGACGATATTTTGTTTTGACTCCAGGCAGGGAACAGCTTGGAATATCCAGAAAGATAGAGGATGAAAAAGAGCGGGAAAGATTAAAATCCATTGTTCAGGAGCTCAAGTTAGATGAGGGGCTTGGAGTTATTGTGCGGACAGTAAGCGAAGCCCGAAACAAAACAGGTCTTTCCAGGGATCTGCAGTTTCTCAAAAGATTATGGAAAGAAGTGCGTAAAAAAGGCATGGCAGAAAAGGCGCCAAGCTTAGTTTACGAGGAAAAGGATCTGGCATTCAGAGCCATAAGGGACTATCTTACTGAAGATGTTTCCGAGGTGTGGGTAGATGATGAACAGACTGCGGAACAGATTCAGGAATTTGCCAGCTTAGTTTATCCAAGGCGCAAAAAAATGGTCAAGATTCATTCTGATCCTGAAAGGAC
>JBHEPK010000002.1:41509-44227 GCA_046260325.1 Desulfonatronovibrio sp. | reverse complement strand
GCCCTGTTCAATGCGCTTAGTGCTGCCCCTTCGTCCTGAATAAGCCCGATACCAAGAGCAGATTTCTCAAGCATAAGCCTGTCATTGCGGCCATTACCCATGGATACAGTGTATTCAGCGCCGATTTGAGAAATGTAATCAGCCTTGGCCTGGGCCTGATCTCCTTTTCCGATAAGATGAAAGGTACAGTCAAGCTTAGAGAGTTTCTGCCTGGCATGGCCGAAAGTATCTGCTGTCAGAACATGAATCTTCAAGTCCTCAGACAAGGTTTCAAGTCTTGGAATAACCCCGTCTATTATTTCTCCGTCAAAGGCCAGTGTGCCGTTGTAGTCCAGGGATAGATGCTTCAGATTTAAAGTTTTATATCCTGGTATTTCAATCTTCATTTTGTATTCCTCTGATTTTTTAAAACAAAGTGGTGACTGTTTATCATTTTATCTTGACATGTTTCCAGTTACCGCAAGATATTTACTTTTGTCAGGCTCATTGTCCAATTCAAAAAAATAATGGATTATGGTAAAATCTATTGACGAGATTAATGGATCTAACAGGAATACAGGGATATCTAAAGTGTTTCAGCTTATCAGGCTGTTATATCTGTGTACAAATCAAGGATTGGCAGTTGAAAATATTTTCATGTCATGTCAGTAAAAGGTGGCTGTCAAATAATAATTTTCAATGGATAGTCTTTAAAAATTTACCTGAAGTGTGAGGATATATGAAATTTAAGCCAACTCAAATACCTGATGTAATAATTATTGAGCCCAAAATATTCGGAGACGGCCGGGGATATTTTCAGGAAAGTTTTCGCAAGGATCTTTTTGAAAAAGAAATTCCTGGAGTAAAGTTTATTCAGGATAATGAATCCATGTCCCTTTTCGGGGTGTTAAGGGGACTGCATTATCAGCTCCCTCCTTTTGATCAGGCCAAGCTGGTAAGGGTTGTTACTGGAAAAGTATTAGATGTTGCCGTGGATATTCGCAGAAACAGCCCGACCTTTGGCAGACACGTCAGTATAGAGCTTTCAGAGGAGAATAAACGTCAACTTTTTATTCCCAGGGGATTTGCCCATGGATTTCTGGTTTTGAGTGAAAAGTCGATTTTTCAGTATAAGGTTGATAATTATTATTCCAAGGAGCATGACAGAGGCCTTGCCTTTGATGATCCAGCCTTGGGAATAGACTGGGTTGTTGACCGGGAAAAAATTATGCTTTCTGAAAAGGATCAGAATAATCCTCTGCTTAAAGATGCTCAGCTTTTTGATTAATTAACTATTCATCATGCTGGGAAGGCAGGCTTTATCTGAGAGTAGAAGATGTGGTGAACAGCCTGCCTGATAAGTACTTTTGCAAAATGCTGTTAAGCCCGTATTCAGTATGAAATTATAGTCAGTTGTCCTTGGAGGTGCATCATTGGATAAAGGTTTCAAGATTGCCGTGGCTGGCAAAGGAGGAGTGGGTAAGACTACTCTGGCCGCATGGATAGGGGATTATCTGGCAAAACAGGGCAAAAGGGTCTGGATGGTTGATGCTGATACAACCTTGTCTCTTGGAGCTGCCCTCGGAGTTAAAGAAGAGGATCTGCCCACAGCTCTTATTGATGAAAAAAAACTTATTCTGTCCAGAACAGGAAGTGGGGGACTTATTTCACTGACACCGGAAGTCAATGATCTGCCCGGAAAGCTCAAATATGATATGGGCAATATCAGTCTTCTGGTTATGGGTTCTCTTACTGGAGCTGGAGAAGGATGTGCGTGCACAGCTAATTCTATACTTAAGGCATTGTTGTCTCACCTGATTCTTGAGTTGGATGAGTGGGTTGTGGTTGACCTGGAAGCCGGTGTGGAACATCTCGGACGGGGGACCATTTCCGGGGTGGATGTATTTATAGTTGTCAGTGAACCGAGCTGCAGAAGTTTAAACGCATCCATGAAAATAGCATCCATGGCCAGAGAACTGGGAATAAAAAAAATATTGCATATTCTTAACAGATCCTGTCAGGATCTGAACGAAAAAGATATTAAGGAAAGGTACAGCATTGATGAATCAATAATTATGATTCCGGATTTGATAAGTTTGAGGAAAAGACAACTTCTTCATTCTTCGGTTCTCGGGCTTGAAGAAATAGACCTTGTTGACAGCTTAATGAAGCAGGTGATTGATGGTTTGTGATCTTAGATCGATAAAAATTCATTTGCTGCACATCTCTCCCTGGAATCTTTAAAAGCATTGGAAAAAAAACAATGCAAAGGAGTATGGCCATGGAAAATTTCAGAATTATTGTCCGGCCTGAACTATGTGTTGGATGCAGACAGTGTATGATTCGCTGCGCTGAAGCCCACTCAGGCCAGAAGGATTTGTTTGCCTCTATCGGGGAAACTCCCTTAGCTAAGCCGCGTGTCTACGTGGTATCAGGTCCGGGGAACAAGCCTTTCCCGAGCAAATGCAGGCACTGCGATCCTGCTCCATGTCAGAGTGTTTGTATCCCCGGAGCAATCCGTTCAGATATTTATCCTGGCCTGAAAGTAGTTGATCCGGACCTTTGTATTGGATGCACCATGTGCGCTATGGCTTGCCCCTATTACGCCATCAGATTTTTTCAAGACTGGAAAACTCCTGAAAAATTCAAAACAGCTATTAAATGTGATGGTTGTTATGAAAGACTGGAACAGGGATTGATTCCGGCCTGTGCCGAGGCCTGTAAAACCGGGGCTATAAC
>JBHEPK010000002.1:34605-41466 GCA_046260325.1 Desulfonatronovibrio sp. | reverse complement strand
GCCTAATAATGACTTTTTAACACGGTTTAGCGCTTCTATGTGTTTATTTGAATATTTATTCAAGGAGAATGAAAATGGCCAAGAAAAAAGTTGAAGATCTTTCCATATGTAAAGACGCCCAATCCATGATTAATAAGGCAGCCCAGGAAGGGATTGAAACCGTTTGGGACAGGTTAGAAGAGCAGCAGCCACATTGTGGTTTTTGTGAATTAGGACTTTCATGTACTAATTGCGTTATGGGACCATGCAGGATTGATCCTTTTAAGTATGGACCCCAGAAAGGTGTGTGCGGAGCAGATGCAGATGTGATAGTTGCCAGAAATTTTGGACGGATGATAGCTGCTGGCGCTGCTTCACATTCAGACCATGGTCGAGATCTTCTGGAAGTTCTTAATGAAATCGCTGATGGCAAAACCAGTGATTATAAAATTACCGACAAAGACAAACTCAAAAGAATTGCCGGAGAGGCTGGTCTGAATGTAAAGGACAAAGATGAAAAAAAGATAGCCCGGGAATTAGCAGATACATTATTTGAGGATTTTGGATTTAAGAAAAATGCATTAAGTTTTCTAAGCCGGGTTCCAGAAAAGCGTATAAAGGTCTGGCAGAAATTAGGAATTGTTCCCAGGAGCATTGACAGGGAAGTTGTTGAAATGATGCACAGAACCCATATGGGTGTGGATAATGATCCCTTGAATCTTTGTCTTCATTCAGCCAGGGTTTCTCTTTCAGATGGCTGGGGCGGGTCCATGGTGGCCACAGAGCTTTCAGATGTAATTTTTGGAACCCCTTCGCCGCTTAAATCCAAAGTTAACCTCGGAGTGATAAAGGAAGACCATGTAAATATTCTGGTGCATGGGCATAGTCCGGTTGTTTCAGAGATGGTCCTGGCAGCCACCAAACAGAAAAATTTTGTGGATAAAGCAAAAAAGGCAGGAGCCAAGGGAATCAATGTGGCTGGCCTGTGCTGTACCGGCAATGAACTGCTCATGCGTCAGGGAGTGCCCATGGCCGGTAATCATCTTATGACAGAGCTTGTACTGATAACCGGTGCGGTTGAAGTCATAGTTGTTGATTATCAGTGCATAATGCCCAGTCTGGTTAATATTGCTGGATGCTATCACTCAAAAATAGTGACCACTTCTTCCAAAGCCAAGTTCACCGGCGCAGTACACATTGAAATGAATGTTGAAAATGCTGTGAAAAAAGCAGATGAGGTAGTGGACCTGGCCATTGAGGCCTATAAAAATCGCGATAAGTCCAGGGTTCAGATTCCTGTTGAACCAGTTGAACTTATGAGCGGTTTTTCCAATGAAGCAGTTTTAAATGCACTGGGCGGGACCCCGGCACCTCTTATTGAAGCTATAAAGGCTGGAAAAATTAGAGGAGTAGTGGGTATTGTGGGCTGTAATAATCCCAAGATTAAACATGATTATGGCTCATTTAATCTGGCCAGGGAATGTATCAAGAGAGATATACTTGTCTTGGTAACTGGTTGTGTAACTATTTCCACAGGAAAGCAGGGACTGCTCATGCCTGAAGCTGCTGACCAGGCTGGACAGGGGCTTTCAGAAGTCTGTAAATCCCTGGGTATTCCTCCGGTGCTGCATGTTGGCAGCTGTGTTGATAATGCCAGAATTATTCATCTTTGTGGTGTGCTGGCCAATGAGCTGGGCATTGATATTTCTGATTTGCCAGTGGCAGCGGCAGCTCCTGAGTGGTATTCGGAAAAAGCAGCCACCATTGGAATGTATGCGGTAGTCAGTGGAATATATACGGTGCTTGGTGTTGCTCCTCCAATTCTTGGGAGCAAGTTTGTTACTGATCTGGCCACTAAGGGGCTTGAAGATGCACTGGGCGCAGCTTTTGCTGTGGAGGGAGATCCATTCAAGGCTGTGGAACTTATTGATCAGAGGATAAAGGACAAACGAAAGGCCTTGGGTCTTTCAGAGTAAATTTTTAACCTGTTTTGGGTTTTGGAAATTTGAGCCGAGTAACTGCTCACAGTTTTCTGTGAGCAGTTTACTTGATTTACAGGCTCCAGCTAATTTTAAAATCTAAATGAAAGGTGGAGGTGCCCCTTTTACAGGAAGATTGTTTTGATCTGGCACAAAATGTAAATTAAAGCTCACCCTGATAACTTTTTTCAGGGTGAGCTTTAATGTCTTGACAGATTAATAATAAGGCAGCGGTTGACATGGGGGGCTGATAAAGGGGCTGGTAGTTAAAAAAGCAAATAGATAGTGAACCGAGTCGCTGTCAGTCAGAGCAAAATTAATCCAGGAGGCGTACCTGCTGCAGAGCTTGAGTGATTTTATCTTTGGAAACAGGCTTGGTGATGTAGGCGTCAGCCTGCCCATCGGAAAATGCTTCAGTCACATTAACTGCATCGGACAAGGCAGAGGTCATAATGGCTCTTACTTCCTCTCCGGGTTCCACCTGAAATTTCTGTTCTATTTCCCTGATGGCTATGAGCGCGCTTTGGCCATCCATAACCGGCATCATTATATCCAGTAGAATAAGACTGTAAGGTTCATTATTCTGAAGGGCCTGTTTGAATTTTTCAACAGCTTCGAGACCATTTTCAGCATTGTCACAATCAAATTGGAAGTGCGTGGAAAGAATTTTGGCAAGAACCATTCTGCTGGTCAGATCATCTTCAACAACCAGTGCTTTCATTTGTGTCTCCTGATGCGTGAAAAATTTTTACTATAATCAGATATTGTTGGTAACTGGATTAGTGGCAATTACTCCTGTAAATAAACCACCAGATAGGCAAAATCAACTCAATTTTGTGAGTGGAATTGTTTTTGTTGTAAGGTAGTTTAAGTTGGGTTAGCTTGTGCGGATATTAATAGATTGACCTTGATCTGCAGATTGTTTATGAGCGTTTGCTTTTTTTAAGGACGTACTATTAAAGAAATATTTTTTGGCCAGGAAATATTTTTTCAACAGGAATTTAATTTTTTTAAAAAAGGGAGGAAATATGAAGCCAGGTGATTTTATATTGTACAGCGGGGGCGCCAAAGGAACAGAATCATGTTTTGGAGAACTATCAGAGCAGTACGGACTTGAAGAGGTCAACTATACCTTTGACGGACATTCCATTGAGAGGACCAGGGGAGTTCGCTATCTGACCAATGAAGAGTTAGCGAGAAAGGATGTAAGCATTACTTATGTGTCCAATCTTATGAACCGAAATTATTCCAGGGCCCCGATATTTAGAAAGGTTTTGCAGACCATTTGCTGGCAGGTCTCCAGCGGCATGGATATTTATGTTGTGGGAGAAATTCTTGAAGATAAAACAGTCAAGGGCGGCACTGGCTGGGGTGCAGAATACGCCAAGATCTGCAACAAGCCTTTGTTTGTTTTTGATCAGGTCAAGGAATCATGGTTTCAATGGATCGAAGGACAATGGCAGGATGTAAAAGGTCCTGTTATTTCCAAGCAGCATTTTACAGGAACTGGAACCAGATTCTTAGAGTCTGCAGGCAGACAGGCCTTAGAAGATCTGTTTAAACGCTCATTTTAGTGCCAAAGCCTGTTTAAACTGCAAGAAATAACGTTTGGAGATAATTAATGGGTCAGGATAAATCAGCCCTCAACAACAAGAAAGAAGTGAGGAAAAAGAGCATATGGTCCAGAATTTTCGGGCCATGGACTTTTTTTATTCTTCTGATTGGCCTTGCTGCTTTTTTGTACCTGAGAGGTTCTGAGGATACTCAGGAGGAAGTTTCAGCTGAGAGGCCCCCAGTTGCTGTGGAGATTGCTCAAGCGGTCAGCATTACCCTGAGAGATACTGTGAGAGGGATAGGCAGCTTGAGGGCTATTCAGGATGTTGAGATAAAACCTGAATCCGGTGGAAGAATCAAGGCGGTTCATTTCCAGGAGGGAGGGTATGTAAGCAAGGATGAACTTCTTTTTGAAATTGAAGAAGTTAAACATATTCAGCGTTTATCCACCAGCAGGGCTGCTTTGGAAGAAATACTGACCAGGCTGGAAAACCTCAGACGTAACCATGAGCGATATGTACGCCTTTTTGAAAGTGATGTGATATCGGAAAATGAGTTTGACAGGGTCAGGACAGAAAAGGAAGCTGCTGAAGCCCAGGTCAGGAGGCTTCAAGCCCAGGTGGAGCTGGCCAGAGAGGAGCTTAAAGATACGGCTGTGCGGGCTCCATTTTCCGGGTTCATCTCAAGACGTCTTGTTGAACCGGGATCTTTTGTGACTCAGGGGCAGCACCTGGCAACTATGTATCAGACTGATCCTCTGGAAATATCTTTTATGATTCCTGAGAGATACCTGGCCGGCATTGATTCAGGCCAGGAAGTTCTAACGGCGGTATCGGCCTATCCTGATGAGGTCTTCAAGGGACAGGTCAGCTTTATCAGTCCGTCAGTGGATGAGTCCACAAGGAATTTTGAAGTAAGGGCCAATATAGACAATACTGACAACAGGCTCAGGCCCGGCTCTTTCGCAACAGCAGAGGTTATCCTGGGTTACAGGGAGAATACCCTGGTAGTACCTGAAAGATCCCTTGTGCCCACCAGAGATGGTTACTTAGTCTTTGTTCTTGATCAGGATGCTTTGCAGGTTGAAAGCAGAGATATCAAAACAGGCCTGCGCAGGCCAGGAATGGTGGAAATTGTTGAAGGGCTTGAGCCTGGTGAGCAGGTGGTTGTCGCCGGACATATGAACTTAAGTGATGGTTTCAAAGTTAGAATTGTTGAAGAGTCAGGTACAGAATGGGCTGGTATTGGAGAAGGTCCTGAGGAAAATGATCTGGACCAAACCACGATTAAGGCTGGAGGTTGAGTTAAGTGATCTGGAACTTATCCATCCGCCGGCCTGTATTGACCATAGTTATTTTTCTGGTTTTTGCCATATTTGGGGTTTATGGTTATCTCCAGATGCCTGTTCAGGAAAATCCGGATGTGGAGTTTCCTGTGGTCAGTGTGTCTGTTGTTCTTTCAGGGGCAGCCCCTGAAATCATCGAGCAGGAGATTATTGATCCCTTAGAAGCTGAAATAAATTCCATTGAAGGCTTAAAAGAGCTCATTTCCACTTCTGAAGACGG
This sequence comes from Desulfonatronovibrio sp., assembly GCA_046260325.1. Lineage (GTDB taxonomy): Bacteria > Desulfobacterota > Desulfovibrionia > Desulfovibrionales > Desulfonatronovibrionaceae > Desulfonatronovibrio. Next base: position 36,389 of record JBHEPK010000002.1, on the reverse strand, counting down.
AATGGGCCAGGTAGTTGCTGAGTTTGAGCTGTGGCGCAATCAGGATCTGGCAGCCCAGGATGTGCGTGATGCAGTTGAAAGGGCCAGACGGCAGCTGCCTCAGGATGCAGAGTCTCCTGTTGTGCGTAAGCTTGATCTGGGTTCCCAGGCGATAATGTGGCTTGCGCTGGTGGGGGACGAGCGCTGGGATAATATCAGGCTTACTGAATATGCGGACAATGTTTTAAAGCCTCAACTGGAAACACTTCGTGGAGTTGGAAGGGTAATCGTTGGCGGAGCAAGAAATTATGCTGTCAGGGTTAAGATTGATCCCGAGCGTCTTGCTGCTTACGGCTTAGTTGTTCAGGATGTAATAAATACCATTCAGGCAGAGAATGTTGATATACCGTCGGGACGTGTTGAAGGAGTTTCCAGGGAATTTCTTATTCGAACCAAGGGGCAGTTTTCTGAAGCAGCACCATTTAATGATCTTATTATAGCATATAGGGATGGTTCTCCTGTCAGGCTGGCAGATGTTGGTCAGGCAGTTGGTGGTGTAGAGAACGATCGGCAACTGGCCCGTTTTTCCGGAGAAGATACAGTTGGGTTGGGTGTGGTCAAGCAAACCGGGGCCAACACAGTAGAACTGGCAGAGCTTGTCAAATCCAGAATTGAGGAACTTTCCCAGTCCTTTCCTCCCGGCCTTGAATATCGTCAGGCCATGGACGCCTCAACATACATTAAAGAAAATATAAATGACCTCCAGACGACCATTCTCATTGCAGCCTTTCTGGTTATTATTGTTGTCCTTGCATTCCTGAGAAGCGCTCGCGGTACGGTTGTTGTTGCCCTGGCAATACCCACTTCACTGCTCATAGGTCTGGCCTTTATAAATATTATGGGATTCAGCATTAATGTTCTGACCATGCTGGGCCTGATATTGGTAATCGGAATTGTAGTGGATGATGCCATTGTTGTCCTGGAAAGAAGCTTCTATCATATGGAAAATGGTGCTGATGCCATGCCTGCGGCAAGGGTGGGCACTACAGAAGTGGCTTTTCCGGCTTTGGCCAATTCTTTGTCTCTCGCTGCAGTTTTTATCCCTGTTGCTTTTACCGGTGGAATTATCGGCAGGTTCTTTTTTGAGTTTGGGCTTACAGTTGCTGTTACAGTGTTTGCTTCCACATTTGTCGCCTTGACCCTGACCCCCATGCTTTGCTCCAGGCTGCTCAAATACAAGCCCCGCAAAAGTTTCCTTTATCAGATCTCTGAACGCCATCTCAAGGGACTGGAAAGTTTTTATGTCTGGATTCTTAAGGGTGCGTTCAAACGCAGGGGACTGGTGGTGACCATTGCCATTTTTGCCTTTGGCCTGGGTATAGCCGCACTTATGGATATTCCCCAGGAATTTCAGGCGGATGAAGACAGGTCTCGCTTTATGCTTGTTTTTGAAACACCTGAAGGTTCAACAATCCGGGAGACAGATGCTTTTGCCAGCAGGATTGAAGCTAAGTTGAGTGAAAATCATAATATCAGCCATCAGTTTCTTGCTGTTGGGATGGGCCCGGCAGGCACTGGTCCGCCAAACAGTGGTATTGCTTTTGTTACATTGACCCCACGGCAGGACCGCGACATTCATCAAAATGAAATCATGCAGAATTTCAGAAGGGTTCTTGGTTCCATCCCTGATGGTCGAGCTTTTGTCATGGAATTGTCACCAGGAGGTATGGGCAGTTCACCCATAGAAGTTGTGCTGAAAAACCCGGATCTCCAGGAACTGGATGTTCTTCAGAACAGGATAATGG
>JBHEPK010000002.1:24789-34595 GCA_046260325.1 Desulfonatronovibrio sp. | reverse complement strand
AGCCAGAATGGTTTGTTGGTGTACGCAGCGATCTGGAGCTTAATAAACCTCAGATTGACGTTACAATTGACAGGGAAAGGGCTTCAGAAATGGGAGTATCTGTGGCCATGGTATCCAATACGCTTCGTTACATCCTCGGACAGACAGAAATATCCAAAATTGAAAGATTGGCAGAACGTTATGATGTTATAACAGATGTGCTGGACAGAGGGGAGATGACTCCGGATTTCTTGCGAAATATATATGTTCGAAATAGTAATAACCAATTAATTTCTTTAGATAGTCTCGTTGTTTTAGAAGAGACTGTGGGTCCAAGTAAAATTAACAGGTTCAACCGGATGCGCTCATCCACCATATCGTCATCAATTCCCCCAGGGGTGGCCATGGGGGATGCGGTTATTCTTCTTGAAGATTATTTAAGCTCTGAACTTCCTCCAAACACTGATTATGAACTTGCTGGAATGTCTCAGGTTTTTGCGGAGTCATTTTATTATCTGACCATAACCATAATTTTTTCCATTATATTTATTTATCTGGTTCTTTCAGCCCAGTTTGAGTCATTTATCTATCCTTTGACCATCATGACCTCGTTGCCTCTGGCCACAGTAGGTGCTTTTGGATCTCTCTGGCTCATGGGTATGAATTTTAATGTGTACGCCTTTATCGGACTAATAATGCTCATGGGTCTTGTTACCAAAAATTCCATACTATTAATTGACTATACCAACATTCTTGTGGCCAGGGGAAGGAAGCCTTTTGATGCAGCCCAGGAGGCAGCAAGGGAGCGCTTCAGACCAGTCCTTATGACGGCATTTTCGACCATTCTGGGCATGATGCCCCTGGCTCTTGGTTATGGTACAGGAGGGGAGGCCAGGGCACCTCTTGGTATTTCCATTGTTGCCGGACTTTTTACTTCCACCGTATTGACTCTGGTGGTCATTCCAGTTGTATATACGCTTTATGATCAGCTTCAGAATTTCATCTGGAGGGTCCTGGGTCGGGAAGTATAAACAGAATAGATACGGATGAAGAAAAGAGGTAGTTTTACGTGAAATTAGTGCATATAAGTTTCCGTTTTGAATATTCTGATGAGATAGATTTTATTCTGGATAAGCAGGGCATTACTGATTTTGTGCGTTATTCCATGATAGAAGGAAAGGGCCAGGATGGAAAACATTTTGGAACCCAGGTTTTTCCTGGAAGTTTTACTGTTGTCCAGGCCAGCCTCGATGATGATAAGGTGAAAAATTTGTTTAGTGACCTTGATGAATTCAGGATGAGCAAAAAAGCCCATGAGCACTTGAGGGCCATGGTCCTGCCTGTAGAGGACAGCTTAGGCTTTTAGGATAAACTGGTTATATATGCGGCGATTATAACCATTCCGAGTATCAGAGATATATAAGCTTTTTTTATGCGCAATGCAGATAGGGCACTAACTGAAGCAATCAGGAGCAGATGAGGCCATTGGACAGTGTTTTCTAAGGGCAGATAGTTTCGAATCAGGCTGAATATTCCCATTAAAAGGTAAATTCCCAGCAAGCCTGTGATTAGATAAATCAAAAAAGACTGGATTACAGAGGCCCTGATCATAAGATCTGGTCTATATCTCTCAGGCGATTTTCTGGTCTGCTGCAGGATAATGTTATAGTTTTTATTCTGTCCTGTACGTTGAACTCCTTCTAACCATGAAGATAAAAAAGCTATTGGTATGGTCATTATCATCAGTGGAAGGATTTGTGACGTATGGGTAAGACCGAATATTTCCACTAAGCATATGGTGGCCACTACGCAAAAGATAGCATTGGGAGGAATAAATGTGCCTGCAGGTATGATGTCTATCCACAGCAGTTCAAAAAAAACAGCAATATACATGGCAGGAAAAATATCATTGGTGAACAGAGACAGGATAAAACCTACTACAAGAGGTCTATCCAAAAGGCTGGTATGGATGGAAAATCTGGTCAGGGAAAATAGAGCAAAAAAAAACCGCCAAGGATTATCATGCTGTGGGTACTGAAATCAGCTAAGTTTACCATTCATCCACCTGAATCTGTTTATGCGGGACGCACCTGAAGTCCAGACCAACGCCTTTTTTATTGAAAAAATTCAGACAGGAACAATCATCACGGCTTAAGGCTATATGAGAGCAGATTTGCTTTCTCCCGGGGCCGTAATGGATATTGCCTATGTTAATAGACTGGAAAACAAGTCCTTTTTCAAAGGCCTGACGTGCATCAGAACATTTGGAAAAAAGGACGAAAAGAGATGAAAGGCGTGATTTGAATTTTTTACGGACCATTTCTATGGATTCATTAACAGGAGCATAAAGGATTTCAATGCCCTGGGGAACAGCCAGTCCCATTATCTCCTGCCTTACAACATCGTTTGCTAACTCATCATTGACCACCATCAGGGACTTAGTCCTGGTAAATGGAATCCAGGCCTCGATTACCTGGCCATGAATGAGTCGATTGTCAACGCGCACCCAGAACATTTTTTGTTAAACCTTCTTGGGAGCATCAGGGATCTTGCGTTTGAGAACATCTCCGGCCACCAGAATGCCCTGTTTGCCCGCGCTTTTAATTTCCTGAGCCAAGTCACTTATTTTTTTGTTTCTGCCACTAAAGGTTTTAAGGAGCATGGGCAGATTGACCCCGGTAATAACTTCAGTCTGTCCCTGAGTTAAAAGAGAAAGACTGATATTGGTGGGAGTGCCTCCAAACATATCCGTCAGGATGATGACTCCACTGCCGGTATCAAGCTCCTTAACCTTTTTTTTAAGCTCTTCAATAATTTCATTCATGGGCTTGGATACATCAACCCCGAGGGCGTAGCAGTTTTCATCATCGCCCATGATCATGGATGCAGCATTAAGAAGGCTTTCACCGAAATTGCCGTGGGTAACCAGAATAATTCCAATCATTTTTTCAATTCATATATTTAAGTTTAGGCTGCAGGGCAGCTCTGTTGTTAGTAAAAATAATAAAAAACAGTCAACATGACATGAGCGCAGGTCTTTTAACCCAGATCAAAATGCCTGTGTTCTATTGATACCAGATATCCCTGATCCCGGAGAAACTGCGAAATATTTTCAACCACTGCAACAGATCGATGCCTCCCTCCGGTACATCCACAGGCAAGGGTTAGTCTGTACCTGCCTTCCTGGTCAAACAAAGGAATCAGAAAAGACAGGTACTCTCTGGTCCGGGAAATGAAGTCAGCTCCTGGGTTTTTACCCAGGACAACTTCACTTACAGAAGTATCCTTTCCTGATAAGGGCCGCAGCGAATGGTCAAAATACGGGTTGGGCAAAAATCTTAGATCAAAGACCATATCTGCTTCAGAAGGTACTCCATACTTGAAGCCAAAAGAGATCATGTGAATACGCATTCCGGAAAAAGAATGATGCAGGCATTCCCATTTTTCCTGGATAACTCTTCGCAAATCATGGATAGAGAATCCTGATGTATCAAGCACCAGATGGGCATCTGATCTCAGGGTTTTCAATATATTTTTTTCTTTTTCCAATGCCTGCTCAAGTCCCAGTGACCTGGACTCCAGAGGATGTGGCCGCCTGGTTGTGGCATACCTTCGAACAAGGACATTGTCTGTGGCCTCAAGAAAAATTATCTGTAAGCAGATGCTGGAGTCATCAATTTTTTGCCTGACCAAGTTCCACTCAGAGGCAAAGTCTGATTGACGAAGATCCATGCCCAGGGCCACTCCACGGTAATTTTTGGGATTTTCACGGGAAAAAAGCTCTAATATCGATGGGACAAGGCTTACTGGCAGACCATCCACTGTGAAAAAACCCAGGTCTTCGAATACATTAAGGGCAGTGCTTTTTCCTGCTCCTGATAATCCAGTGATAATAATCAGAGGATAACAGTTTCTAACTTGTTGGGTATTCATAGTCTCGATCCTGCTCAGGTCCTGTTTATCATATTCCATAATTCATCTTTGCCCTGGGCGCGCATATACGCATCTCTGAAAACTTTGTCCTGAAGCATTCTGGATATAAAGGCCAGGACTTTTAAGTGTTTGCCGGCGCTTTTTTCCGGAGCAAGGACAAGGAAAAAAATATGCACCAGTTTATGGTCCAGGGCGGCAAAGTCTACACCAGGACTGCTCCTTGCAGTGACAAGGAGCACTTGATTCAAATGCTCAAGCTTTCCGTGGGGTATGGCCACACCATTGCCAATGCCTGTGGTTCCAAGGTTTTCTCTTGTTAGAAGAACATCATAAACCTCTTCCTGGTCAAGAAAAGAATACTTTTCAGTGAGAGGCTTAATGAGTTCAGCCAGGACCTCATTTTTGGTCCTGGCTGTAAGCTCTTCAATTATTTGGTCTTTATGGATATATTCAGATAGATTCATATTTACATGCCTGGATCAATAAACCCAAAATCTCCATTTTTGCGTCTGTAAACCACATTAACCCTTTCTGTTTCTGCATTGAGGAAAACCAGAAAATCATAATTCAAACTTTCCAACTGCATGGCAGCCTCTTCAATGTCCATGGGTTTAGGTTCATAATGGTCAGTCTCCACAATTCTTTGTTCCCTTTTGCCGCTCTCCACAGGACCGAAATTGATTACATCCATACGGACCTGTTTTTCTCTAATCTTTCTTTTTTTATCTTTGACCTTGTCCCGCTGTTTCCTGAGCTGTGCTTCAACCTTGTCAAGGCTCAAGTCAACAGTGGAATACATATCTTCTGTTTCCTCGGTGGCTGAGATGTGCATATCCTTGGCAGTGAGTATTACTTCAGCTATATGCCTGAATTTTTCAACCTCGAGATTTACCTGGAGTTCTGCTGCGTCTGATTCACTGAGATATTTGGACAGTTTTTCAAATCTTTCTCTGGCATATTTTTTCAGGTGCTCGGAAGGTTCGAAACTCTTAAAATTGAATTTGATCTTCATGCTGTTCCTCCTTTGGGATATCAGATTGATAATATAATCAGAAAAATTTTTTTCGTCTTGAAGATGAAGGAATCTTCAGGGCTGCCCTGTATTTTGCAACTGTACGCCTGGCTATATTTACCTCAAGTTCATCCTTGAGATTACATGCTATGACATCATCGCTTAGAGGTTTTTTGGGATTTTCTTCAGCGACCATTGTTTTTATGGCAGCCTTGACACTTTCAGATCCAACCACTCCTCCGCTGTCCATGCCAAGGGAACTGTTGAAAAAAAACTTAAGTTCAAAAACTCCGTATGGAGTAGAAACGTACTTGCTGGTGGTAATTCTGCTTACAGTAGATTCATGCATGTTTATGTCTTCAGCAACTTCCCTGAGAATCAGTGGTTTGAGTTTGCTTACGCCGTGATCAAAAAAATCTCTCTGAAACTTGAGAATACTTTCCATAACCTTATATAAAGTGCGCTGACGCTGATGCAGACTTTTCATAAGCCAGACAGCAGAACGGGTCTTGTCCTGAATATACTCGTTATCTTTCTTATTTTTATCGTTTTTTTCCAGTAAATCCATATAAAGGGTGCTGAGCTGTATGGCAGGGAGTCCGTCTTCATTGAGAACTACGGCATAGTCTTCTTCATACTTATAAACATATATATCAGGACTTACGTAAACCACATCTTCAGAGCCGTAGCTGGAACCAGGATATGGATCAAGACTCTGCAAAACTTCAAGATATTCCTTCATAAGCTCTTTGTTTATCTTGAATTTTTTAAGAAGAGGCGTGATTCTGTTTTTTTCTATATCCTCAAGGTGTTCATTGACCAGTTCAGTAAGGATAGGATCATTTTCATTGAGGGCTGCAAGCTGGATAAGAAGACATTCTTTGAGATCTCTTGAGGCAACACCTACAGGGTCAAAGTTCTGAATTTTGTGCAGCACTTTTAGAACGAAAGATTCTGAAACCTTTAATGTCTCAGCAAGCTCATCGCTGTCAGACTTGAGATAACCTTTTGAATCAATATTGCCGAGGATTTCTTCACCGACTCTGGTTTCCTCCTCTGTCAGATTCTGCAGATGAAGCTGCCACATGAGATGGCCTTCAAGGGAAGGTTTTGAAGAGTAGCGCGCTTCATAGCTCTGCATTTCTTCGGGTATTTCCCGTTCTCTGGAACCAGCCTGCTTGGAAGTACTGGAAAAATGACCCAGATAGTCCTCCCAGTCGGCATTGTTAATCATTTCTTTTTCTTCAGAAGTCAGCTTGGAACTCTGATCCTTGTCCCGTGAATCGCGCTCCTTTTCTTCATCTGCCTGTGGCTGAATTTCTTCAAGCAGGGGATTCTCCAACAGTTCCTGCTGGACAACGTCCAGCAGCTCCAGCCTGGACATCTGCAAAAGCTTAATGGCCTGCTGCAGCTGGGGAGTCATCACCAGTTGCTGGGTCAGTTTAAGATTTTGTCTCAGTTCCAGAGCCATAGATTATTACCCAATTTAAAGTGTTTAGTTTTTCATTATTAAGCATTGCAATTAAGGGCACAGCATAAAAAGCAGGCGCATGGAAACACCATACGGAAAAAACCGCCAGGCTTACAAGCAAAAAGATTCACCGAGATAAACAGTTCTGGCCCTTGAATCTGAAATTATTTCCTCGGGCGTTCCGTCTAAAATAACCTGGCCATCATATACTATAGATGCACTGTCACAGATTCTCAGTGTTTCCCTGACATTATGATCTGAGATGAGAATGCCGATCCCCTTCTCCCTGAGACGCAATATTATTTTCTGAATATCATCAACTGCAATGGGATCAATTCCCGCAAAGGGTTCGTCCAATAAAATAAATAAAGGATCAGTAATCAGGGCCCTGGCTATCTCGAGGCGTCTGCGCTCACCACCGGACAGAAAGGATGCCTTCTGCTCTGCCAATTTAGAAATACCAAGTTCATTCATAAGCTCGAAGGCTTTTTCCTGCTGTTCCTTTTTGTTTTTGTGAGTGTACTCAAGAATAAGCATCAGGTTTTCATAGACAGTAAGTTTTTTGAAAATAGAACTTTCCTGAGGCAGGTAGCTGATGCCCATATCAGCCCTCCTGGGTAGAGAAAGGCCTGTTATATTTTTTTTGTTGAAAGCCACATTACCCTGGCTAGGGCTTATAATGCCCACAAGCATATAAAAAGTTGTAGTTTTCCCTGCACCATTGGGCCCCAGGAGGCCGGCAATTTCTCCAGGTCTGATATCTAAGGATATGCCCTTGACCACCAGCCTTTTACCGTATTGCTTATAAACGTCAATGGCTTGAAAACTTTTCAATCTATTCCTCATCCTTTTCTGACTGAAAGATTACCCGGACCCTTTTTTCTGAGCCTCCAAGGACTTCAGAGGTGTTTTTCAGCATGTTCAAAATTATTATTTCACCTTCAACACTGTTTTTGTCCTCTATGAGCATGGGATTGCCTTCAAGTCTGGCAATTCCTGTATCAGGATCATAGGTAAGCACTTCACTTCGGCCTTCGCGTCCCTCACTTTTAATGCGGACATCATTTTTGGCAATGATTTTATCAATATTATCCTGCTGGTCAGACTGGGCTTCCCCATTTTCATCAGGTTTAAGGAAGACGTGCAATGCCTGTGACCAGAGCTCAAAATCAGGTCGTTGAACATGGACATTTCCCGAAAAAAGGATGGTATTGTCCTGGCCTGTGTAGGTCATTTTATCAGAAGTAATTTCTGTCGAATGCTCATTTTCCATGCTCAGGGCTAAGGCCATTCCGGAGTAAGTCATAATCAATAAAATTATTAAAAAAGGTATTTGTTTTTTCATATTTCAGCCTCTCGTAATTGAAAGTTTCAGCCTTTCTGCAAAAGTACGCCCAAAAAAGGCAATAGATACAATAAGTAAGTCATTGGATTTATTTTTGCAACAACATGATAAGGGACGGTCTGATCAATGCAGAAAAGTTTTTATCCCTCCTGAAGCGGTCATCTTTTCCTCGTCTAACATGATGCGGGCTTCCGGGCTTTCAAGGAGCATATTGTTCCCGCTGAAAACAACATCTTTTTTGAGCAAAATAGAGTTTTCTCCGCCGAAATAAGTGGCTTCATGGGAGTTTACGATTATTTCATTGTAAACGGCCTGGACATCAGGCCAGAGATCAATCCTGTTTTCCTGCTGAAAAACGCGGCCTTCAGATGCCCTGATAGTCAAAGGTAAAGAATTATCCTGGGAATAATATGTAATGACAGGATTCTTAAGGATAAATGTACCTTCGTCTTTGAGGTAGCCTGCGCTATCTGAGAGAAGCTTCCAGGTGGGACGACCTTCTTTGCCCTGGACCAGGCTGAAATCCTGTATATTCATATCGACTTCCATCTGTCTGACGGTCTCACCTAATTGAGTGCCTGGCCCTCTCTGCCAGAACGTAACAAAAAGTAAAGATAAAATTATCACGCTGAATATTAAAGGTGCGAATTTTTTAATCACCAGGATCTATCCACTTTTTCCACTGATTATCAAGTTTGTCCTGAGCCTTGAGAATGAACATGATTGCTTGGCGCACAGCGCCATGTCCTCCAGAACAGGAACTTGTCCATAAAGCAATATCTTTAATTTCCGGCTGTGCGTTGGCTACAGCCATGGGAAAACCAACATGGAGCATGGGACCGGCGTCAACCCAGTCATCTCCGAGATAAGCCATCTGATCCATGCCTATTCCTGTTTCTGCACCAAGTTTTCGTAAAACAGGAATCTTATGAGTGAAGCCATGAAAATAGTGGCGAATCCCAAGTTCCATAATCCGTGCTTCTACAGCCTGAGAACTAAGTCCTGTCAAAATGGCCAGTTCCAGGTTGCAGGCTTGAGCCATTTTTATTCCCAGCCCGTCCTGAACATTAAACCTCTTCATTACACGACCGAGGTCATCATAGTAAAGCCCTCCATCAGTCATGACCCCGTCTACATCAAGGACAAGCATTTTTACTTTCTTAGCTGCGGTGTTTGGATTGTCAGACATAATTATTCCTGATTGACTGTTTTCCAGATAGTTAAAAAATCCTGCAGTAAAGGTTTCAGCTTATCCAAGGGCCAGGAGTTGGGGCCATCACAGAGTGCTTTGTCAGGATCAGGATGGACCTCCATGAAAATCCCTCCTGCTCCTGCTGCCATGGCAGCCCTGGCCAGCACAGGAACAAATTCTCTTTGTCCTCCGGAAGATGCGCCCTGGCCTCCAGGAAGCTGAACTGAATGAGTGGCATCAAAAACTACTGGATATCCAAGACTGCTCATTACAGGCATGGATCTGTAGTCAACTACCAGATTGTTATATCCGAAAGAAGTTCCTCTTTCAGTAAGCCAGATACGCTGATTGCCTGCAGAGCTGATTTTTGCGGCGACCTGGGCCATATCCCAGGGGGATAAAAACTGTCCTTTTTTGACATTGATGATTTTGCCTGTTTCCGCCGCAGCCACAAGAAGGTCAGTCTGGCGGCACAAAAAGGCAGGGATCTGAAGTACATCAGCAACCTGTGCAACCCGTGAAGCCTGATCCGGTGAGTGAATATCCGTGATTACTGGAAGGTTTGTCTTTGCCTTGATTTCTGAAAGCCACTGCAGTCCGTGATTTTCGCCGGGTCCGCGAAAGCTCTGGACAGATGTTCTGTTGGCCTTGTCAAAAGAGCTTTTGAACACAACATTAATATCAAGTTCTTTGCTTAAGTCTGAAATTTCCCGGGCTATCTCAAGTGCAAAGTCAAGCCCCTCCAGAACGCAAGGCCCTAAAATAAAGAAGGGTTTTATCCTGCTTTTGGCGTAAAGTTCATGCATTAGTTTTCAGCCTGTTCAACTTTGCCTGCTGCCCGGACAAACTCTCTGAAAAGAGGATGGGCATTCAT
>JBHEPK010000002.1:20858-24779 GCA_046260325.1 Desulfonatronovibrio sp. | reverse complement strand
GGTTGAGATTTAAATTCAGGATGGAACTGACATCCAAGAAACCATGGGTGATCTTGGATCTCAATTATTTCAACCAGAGTTTCGTCTGGAGACAGGCCACTGAATATAAGGCCTTTTTCTTCAAATTGAGCTGCAAATTTTTTATTGAATTCGTATCGGTGTCGATGTCTTTCCTTGATCTGTTCTGTCTGGTAAGCTTCAAAAGCTTTGGTGTCAGGCTTCACAATGCATGGGTATGCCCCGAGTCGCATTGTTCCACCTTTGTTGCTTTCCTCGCACCTTTTCTGCAAAACATTGCTTCTGAAATCGAACCATTCTTTCATAAGATAGATGACAGGGTATTGTGTGGCTGGATTGAATTCCTGGGAGTTGGCTTCTTTCAGTCCCAGCACATTCCGGGCGTACTCAATGACTGCGCATTGCATACCAAGGCAGATTCCAAAGAAAGGGACCTGGTTTTCCCGGGCATACTTTATGGAAAGTATCTTGCCTTCAATACCCCTTGATCCGAAACCTCCCGGGACGAGAATGCCCTGAAGTCCCTGCAGATTTTCATGTATATTTTCCGGGGTCAGGGCATCAGAGTTGACGTATCTTAAAGTCACTTCAATGCTGTTTTCCAGTCCGGCATGGATCAAGGCCTCGTGCAGACTTTTATATGATTCTTTGAGATCAACATATTTTCCTACAATGCCTATGCTGACCTTATGTTTATAGCTGTGCAGACGTCCAACCAGGTCTTCCCATCTCTGAAGGTTGGGATTTTTGGCCGGGAGTTTGAGCATGATGGCGATCTTCTGGTCAAGGCCTTCTTCATAAAAGGCCATGGGCAATTCATAGATGTTTTTTACATCTTTGGCAGTAAATACAGCGTCAGGATCAACATTGCAGAAAAGGGCAATTTTGGATTTAATATCCTGGTCCAGATCCATTTCTGAACGGCAGAGGACTACATCTGCCTGGATGCCTATACTTCTAAGCTCTTTAACACTGTGTTGCGTGGGCTTGGTTTTGAGCTCTCCGGCAGCCTTTATGTAGGGCACCAGCGTGAGGTGAACATAAAGGACGTTTTCCTTGCCCAGTTCACCGCGAAGCTGCCTGATGGCTTCAAGAAATGGCAGCCCTTCAATATCGCCTACAGTTCCTCCGATCTCAATAATGGCCACGTCTTCATCATTCTGAACCACGCTTTTTACGGCATTTTTGATTTCATCAGTAATGTGCGGAATAACCTGTACAGTTCCTCCGAGATAATCCCCGCGGCGTTCCTTGGTGATGACCGAATGATATATACGGCCTGAAGTAAAGTTGTTGATCTGTCCCATGGACTGTTCCAGGTAACGTTCATAATGTCCGAGATCCAGATCGGTCTCTGCACCATCGTCTGTAACATACACTTCTCCGTGCTGAAAGGGATTCATGGTGCCAGGGTCAACATTGATGTAGGGGTCCAGTTTCTGGATTGTCACCTTCAGGCCTCTGGCCTTGAGCAGAGCGCCTATGGAAGCCGCTGCCAGTCCTTTACCAAGGGAGGAAAGTACCCCACCGGTTACAAATATAAATTTGGTTTTCATTGGATGATCCGCCTTGTGACTTAGATATTTGGTTTCAGCTGCCTGTCATATGCTTTCTTTGAACATATGGCTTAACGCACAAACAGAGTTCTTTTAGCCCAATGGACTTAAATTGCCAAGTACTCATCCTGGCAATTAGAGAAAAAATGAAAGCAAGCACCTTTATTGACAGAATAACTGTGAACAGGTAATTTATTATGAATTTTTTAAGGAGGTTTACAGTGAATATTCTTATTTTTGGACCCAATGGAAGCGGCAAGGGCACACAGGGCTCTCTTGTCAAAGAGAAGTTTAATCTGGCTCATATTGAATCAGGAGCAATATTCAGACAGCACATTGGTCAGGGAACCGAGCTTGGCAAAAAAGCCAAAGAGTTTATTGACCGCGGTGAACTGGTACCTGATGATATTACCATCCCCATGGTTTTGGAAACCCTGAAGGAAAAGGGAGCAGAAGGTTGGTTGCTGGACGGATTTCCCAGAAATATTGTTCAGGCTCAGAAACTCTGGGAGGCTTTAAACCAGGCCGGGATGAAACTCAATTTTGTTATTGAGATCCTTCTGCCCAGAGAAGTTGCCAAAAACAGGATCATGGGACGCAGGCTTTGTGTGAATGATCCAAACCATCCCAACAATATTTTTATAGATGCCATTAAGCCCGATGGCGACAAATGCCGTGTCTGCGGAGGGGAGCTCAAGTCCAGGTCCGATGACCAGGATGAGGCGGCCATAGATAAGAGACATAATATTTATTATGATGACAAGACCGGTACAATGGCTGCAGCTTATTTTTATAAAGATCTGGCCGGCAAAGAAGGCTTCAAATATATTGAACTTGATGGTGAAGGCAGTATTGACAGTATTAAAGACACTCTGCTCAAACAGCTTGATTAAAAAGATATCAGGGGAGCCCATAATTGTGCTCCCCTTAATCTGGAGATGAGATGGATATAAATATTATTCCGCCGGAAAAGAGCCTGCCTCTGGACAGGGCGTATATTGTCAATATTGTAATTAAGTCTTTTAAGGGAAGAAAGGATGTGGAGGTGCATCTGTATCGTCCAGAGTGGGATGAGGCAGAGGAAAAAAAATATGATTGGGATCGCATCCTGTCTCAGTCTTTAGACAGCATTAGAGAGGATCTTAATAAATCCAAGCAGGTTGTCATGGAGACTTATACCTTAGAGGAGAGAGATCAATTGGTTGACTATCTTGAAAAAAGATATTCAGACAGGCTCAAAGTAATCAACAGCGTTCCATTGTCCTTCCCTGTTCCTGCAGGACTGATGCCTTTATCCCTTATGCAGGAAAATGAAAATCACGGTCGAATCAAATTTGACTTAGTGCCCAACTATACCTTGAACTTTCCTGTACATGGTTTTTACGATTTGAGCGCTCATTCTCCGATTCTGGCAAGCGATGACGTATAGCTAAAGCTCAGGCCGAATATCTCCAGATTCCAGGAATGCCTTCCTGAGACACAGCTGGTTCCAGTTCTTCTAAGAATTTCTTTCTTGATATTTCCCTGGCTCCAAACCTGAGCATATGTTTTGTTGTCTGCTGGCAATCCATAAAATGGAAGCCGTGTTCTCCAAGAAATTTTAATAGATGAATTAAAGCCACTTTGGAGGCGTTTGGTTTGAGATAAAACATGGACTCTCCGTAAAAAGCCTTGCCAATGGCTACTCCATAAATCCCCCCTGCCAGCTCTGATCCTGCCCAGGCTTCAAAAGAATGGGCTACCCCTGATTCATGAAGCTTTATATATGCATCAATCATTTCCGGAAGAATCCAGGTTCCGTGTCCACCGGGTCTTGAGACACGTGAGCATAAATCAATTACTTCTTCAAAGGCTGTGTCAGCAGAAACTCTGAATTTTGCGGAGTTTAGAGTTCGGCGAAGGCTGCGGGGGATGTGTAACTGGCTGGGATACAGAACAAGCCTTGGCTCAGGTGACCACCATAAAATAGGTGTTCCGGGTCCATACCATGGAAAAATCCCAAGAGAATAGGCCTGGACAAGTCTTTTTTCACTCAGGTCTCCTCCTATGGCCAGAAGACCGTCTGTGTCTGCCAGGCCGGGGTGAGGAAAGGCAGGCTCTCTGGTTAAAACAAATACGCTCACTTGAATTGAAGCTTATTTTTCTTTTTATTGAGCTCCACCTTTATGGTGGTTTTTTTGTCCAGAGTTTCAAATAGAAGTTTTTCAGCAAGGGGATCTTTTATTTCTTCCTGGATTACCCTGGATAATGGCCTTGCTCCAAAGATATTATCGTAGCCCTTTTGGGCCAGCCATGATCTGGCAGGTTTGGAAATACTCAGGGATATTTTTTTGTCCATGAGCTGCTG
>JBHEPK010000002.1:10718-20848 GCA_046260325.1 Desulfonatronovibrio sp. | reverse complement strand
TCTCTACTCAGGCTTTCAAAGGGAACAATTGCGTCCAGACGGTTTCTGAACTCAGGACTGAAAAGTTTTTCTACTGCGTTGAGTCCTTTGTCACTCATGTCAGTGGCGGACTCCTGAGAAAAACCAATACTCTTGGTACTCATTTCCCTGGCCCCGGCATTGGAGGTCATTAATAAGGTTACATGTCTGAAGTCTGCTTTTCTGCCGTTATTATCGGTGAGAGTGGCGTAATCCATTATCTGCAGCAGTATGTTAAACATATCCGGGTGAGCCTTTTCTATTTCATCAAGGAGAAGTATACTGTATGGATTTTTACGCACTGCTTCTGTGAGCAGGCCTCCCTGATCAAATCCCACATAACCCGGAGGAGCACCAATGAGTCTTGCTACAGCATGTTTCTCCATATATTCGCTCATGTCAAAACGGATAAACTTTACTCCGAGAACGTCGGCCAGTTGTCTGGAAAGCTCTGTTTTGCCCACCCCGGTTGGGCCTGTAAGGAGAAAGCTTCCAACAGGCTTGTTTTGCTCTCTGAGTCCTGCTCTTGATCTTTTTATTGCCTTGGAAAGGATCTCAACGGCTTTATCCTGGCCGAAAATCTGTTTTTTGAGATCAATATCAAGTTCGTGCAGCTTGTCTTTGTCTGCAGATGAGATCTGCCTGGCCGGAATTTTGGCCATGAGCGAGATTACTTTTTCAATATCCTTGGGAGTAACCTGTTTCTTGCCTTTTGGGGCTCCTTCAAGTACATGCGCTGAACCTGCCTCATCCATGACGTCAATTGCTTTATCAGGAAGAAAGCGGTCATTGATAAATCTTGCAGAAAGTTCAACGGCAGCATCTATGGCTGAAGGCATGTATCTCACATGATGAAAATCTTCATAGTATGGTTTAAGACCTTTGAGAATGTCGATGCTTTCTTTGACTCCAGGCTCTGCAAGTTCTATTTTTTGAAATCGCCTGGAGAGGGCCTTATCTTTTTCAAAAAGGTTTTTATACTCTTCATAGGTAGTGGAGCCAATGCAGCGTAATTCGCCGGAGGCAAGAACTGGTTTGAGAATATTGGATGCATCCATGGAGCCTCCGCTGGTAGCTCCAGCTCCGACTATGGTATGTATCTCATCAATAAAAAGGATTGCTCCATCAATTTTTTTAAGTTCGGTTATGACTCCTTTGAGCCTGGCCTCAAAATCTCCTCTGAATTTGGTCCCGGCCAGAAGTGAGCCCATATCTAAGGCATAGATGCTGGTGTCAGTGAATGACTGAGGAACCTTGCTGTCTGCTATCTGCAGTGCTAACCCCTCGGCCATGGCTGTTTTGCCAACTCCCGGATCCCCGACAAATATTGGGTTGTTTTTTCTGCGCCGGAGCAGAACCTGTATAACGCGCTTCATTTCCTCATGTCGGCCTACCAGAGGATCAATCAAGCCGTCCCGAGCCCTTTGGATGAGATTTTCAGTATATTTCTCCAGAAAGCTTTTATCCTTTTTTTCCTGAGGCTTGCATCCAGGGCAGGATGATCCCGGGCTGTCATTCTCCATTTGATGCGAGATGTATTCAAGGACATCAAGTCTGGTTAAACCCTGGGTTCGCATATAATAGGCTGCAAAGGCATCTTCCTCCTCAAACATTACTGCGAGAAGATCGCCTGCCTGGATCATATTTTTTCCAGCTGCCTGGACATGTCCCAGGGCCTTATGCATAACCCTCTGGACTCCGATAGTCTGGACGATTTCCCTGTCTCCTGAAGGAGGCAAAACCTCCAAGTGATCCAGAAAGAATCTTTCCAGCTGATTTTTCAGTTTAAACAGGTCTGCTCCGCAGCCGGTTAGAACTTCCTTGCCTCTGTCATCCAAAAGATAGGCGTAGAGAACATGTTCAAGAGTTAGATATTCATGGTGTCTAACTTTTACTTCACGGATGGCCCTGGCAACTATTCTTTCCAATTCCTTACTAAGCATTTAAACCTCTTGCATGGTACATTTAAGTGGGAAACCCTCTTTTCTGGCCAGATTTCTGACCATAATCACTTTGGTTTCAGCGACTTCACAGGTGTAGATTCCGCAGACACCAACGCCGTTTTTATGAACGTTCATCATGATCTGTACGGATTCTCCTTCGGTCTTGTTGAAGACTTTCTTAAGCACGTGGATGACAAAATCCATGGTTGTATAATCGTCATTGTGGAGTAAGACCTTAAACCTTTTAGGTTCTCTGATTTCATCATCAGCAAATGCTTCTCTGGATTCTTGAGTGTCTGTTATTTCTTTGGTCATGGTTGGTATTCGTAATATTTTAAAATTAAAAGTCAATTCCCGCTGTCAGAATCTGCTTTACATATTCAACAAAAACGGATTTCTTATGCTAATCAATATGGCCGGGATATTCAACCTTTTCAAGACACAGACCTTTAGCCGGTGCCGTGGCAGGGGCGTTTTCTCTGTTTTTTACCTTGATGATCCAGGCAAAGTAGTCAGGAGGATACTTTTTCCTGCCGATATCTGCAAGGGTTCCCATGATATTCCTGACCATCTGTTTAAGAAACCCATCAGCTTTGACTTTGAAGACCAGTTCCTGGGGATAGAGTCCAGGCTCAAAAGAATAACAAAATATTTCTCTGTATGTACTGCTGACAGCAGTTCCCTTGTTCATGAAGCTCTTAAAATCTTGTTTTCCCAGAAGATGTTTTGCTGCCTGCTCCATGAGATGGAGATCAACACTGCCGGTCTGCCAGACAAAACTTCTTCTCTGAGGGTATAAAAAATCAGATTCTGTCCACAAAGTGTAGGAGTATGTTTTGGATATACAGCTGAAGCGGGCATGAAAGTCTTTATCCGTTTTATTTGCATTTATTACCCTGATGGAGGTGGGAAGGATGGAGTTTAAGGCTTTTTGCCAGGGAATATCTGATCTGCATAGTGGTGGATCAAAATGGGCTACCTGTCCGAGGGCGTGGGTTCCGGCATCAGTTCTTCCAGAGCCGTGTATGCGGATGGGCTCAGAACATATTTTTTCAAGGGCCTGTTCCATTACTCCCTGAATGCTATTACTGTTTTTCTGCAGTTGCCAGCCGTGAAAGTCAGTTCCGTCATAGGCAAGGGTAAGTTTAACTCTCATGTTGTATCCAGTTTTTCCTGAAACATTTTACCCTGATAGAGACTGTTTTCAGTCATTATTTGTCTGATTTCATTGATGATACTCATTTTGCTGCCTGCCCAGTCCGGTGATAAGAGCTCGCCAGGGGCCGGGTCGCCGGTAATCCTGTGGATAATTATATCCGGTCTGAGTCTGGCCAGGGCCAGAGCAGTCCATTGTGAATATTCCGATTTTTCCAGAGGAGTATATTTTCCCTTTTCCCACGTCCTGGCAAGAGCGGTATTGCGGCATACATAAAGGTTATGAATTTTTATTCCGCTCACAGGCAAGGCATTAAGAAAGTTGATGGTGTTTAAGAAATGCTCCAGGCTTTCTCCGGGCAGTCCGGCTATAACATGGGCACAAATCTTAAGCCCGGATTGGTGGGCCATGAGGCAGGCATGGGAAAAATCTTCAGCCTTGTGCCCCCGGTTTATTATCTTGAGGGTTTTATCGTCAGCACTCTGCAGACCCAGATCAAGCCATACTTCACTGCAGGGAAATGACTTCAGGATTTCGATTTTTTCATGATTTAGACAATCCGGCCTGGTTCCGATACATAATACTGCAAGATCTTCAAGGTCATGCAGTTCAGACAGGGTCTTGGTTAGAATATCCGGTGAGCAGTAAGTATTGGAAAATGATTGAAGATAGGCAGCAAATTTTAGTGGTTTTTGTTTTATAAGAAGCCTATTTCTTATGGTCAAATACTGCTCCCTGAGGGACAGGTTCTCTTTGTTCATCCCTGTGCCTGATCCCTGCTCATTGCAGAAAACGCAGCCTCGTCTGGAAATGTTTCCGTCTCGATTGGGACAGCTGAAACCTGCATCCAATGGTATTTTCCTGACCTTGCAGAGAAATAAGTTTTTCCAATAGTTAGAAAGGGTATTATAAAGATGCATCAAAAAAAGGCCCTTAAAGTATGTTGCTTGGCTGATTCAATTCTGTTAACGTAATCGGATTGAACACGATCAATAATAATTTGTTGAAGACTCTCGGTTGCTGGACTGTTATGCCGCAATTTCTATACATGGCAGACAGTTTTTACTGGACAACAAATTTTTCATTTTCGTGCTGGATTATTCCCTGCGTTAGAGTCCTTTGTTTCGGGTCATGGCAAGGTCTTTTTCAAAAGGTTAACAACACTATTTTTTAAGAGGAAAGTATGCCTAGAATACTAGATAAAATATTTGGAGCTGTATCTAATGATCTGGCCATTGATCTCGGTACTGCCAATACCTGCGTTTATGTCAAAGGTAAAGGTATAGTCCTTAGCGAGCCTTCTGTAGTTGCTGTAAAGAAGGATGCGCGCGGGGCCAATAGGGTCCTGGCAGTGGGAGCTGAGGCCAAGAAGATGCTTGGAAGAACTCCTGGCAACATTACTGCCATAAGACCCATGAAGGATGGTGTTATTGCAGATTTTGAAATAACCGAGGCCATGCTCAGACATTTTATCACCAAAGTCCACAACAGCAGGCGTCTGGTGCGTCCAAGGATAATTATCTGCGTTCCCACGGGTATTACCCAGGTTGAAAAAAGGGCGGTAAAGGAATCAGCTCAGAGCGCAGGGGCCAGAGAAGTATATCTTATTGAAGAGCCCATGGCAGCAGCCATCGGGGCAAACCTGCCTATTACTGAGCCTACTTCCAATATGGTTGTAGACATTGGCGGCGGCACAACTGAAGTAGCTGTAATTTCGCTGTCAGGGATAGTCTACAGCAGATCTGTCCGGGTGGGCGGAGATAAGATGGATGAAGCCATTAAGCATCATGTAAAGCGTAAGTACAACATGCTTATAGGGGAAGGAAGTTCTGAGCTTATCAAGACAACCATTGCTTCAGCCTATCCCTTAGAAGAAGAACAGGAAATGGTGGTCAAAGGACGGGATCTTGTTTCAGGAATTCCCCAGAATATTACTATAACTTCGGAAGAAGTGCGTAAGGCTATTTCAGAGCAGGTCGACAGCATTGTTCAGGCCGTGAGGGTTGCCCTTGAGCAAACTCCGCCTGAGCTGGCCGCTGATATTGTTGACAGAGGCATTGTGCTCACTGGCGGCGGGGCTCTTTTAAAGGGTCTGGATCAGTTGCTCAGGGATGAAACTTCCCTGCCCATAACGGTAGTAGATGATCCATTGTCTACAGTGGTTATCGGGTCTGGAAAGGTCCTGGATAATCTGGATGTCCTCAAGGAGGTAACAATAGATTAGCCTTGAAGTAACCCCTAAAAAAATCTTAGGGCTCTTTTTCCTTTTTATTGTCCTTTATCTCAGTTTATACACCTGGAACTCGCGCACGGAATATCTGGATCGTTTAGCCTCTTACAGTGGGCTGGAATTTGTGGGATGGGTAGTCAAACCGGGAGAAATCGCCCATGCCAGGATTAGAGACTTCTGGGATACATATGTTCGTCTTGTTGATGTGCACAAGGATAATATTGCCCTTTCAGAAGAGTTGGATCGCCTCAGGCTGGAGCTTATGGAGCTTTCAGAAAAGGCTGCTTCAGTCAGCCGTTTGGAAGCCCTTCTGGATTTCTCTTCTCCTGCAGGCTGGTCCAGTTCTGGAGCCAGGGTAGTTGCGCACAACTTTGGCCCTTTAAGTGCAGTCAATTCTTTAATAATAGACAGGGGAAAATTTCAGGGAGTTACTGCTAATATGCCGGTAATATGTCCTGATGGTGTTTTGGGCAGGACATACAGGTCCGGGCTTAATTTTTCTTCAGTGCTGCTGCTTACCGACCTCAACAGCCGTATCCCCGTAATAAGCTCAAGGTCAAGAGTTTCAGGAATTATATCTGGTCAGGGATATCATAAATCCCTTGTCATGCAGTATGTCCACCTCAATTCTGAACTGGAAGAAGGGGAAATTCTTCTTACTTCAGGACTCGCTGGAATCTATCCTAAGGGACTTCCTGTTGCAGAAGTCATTAATATTGTTCGTTCAGAAATTTCTCTTTTTCTTGTAGTTGAAGCAGAAACTCTCGTGGATTTCAAAAATAGAGAAGAGGTTCTGATCATGGAGAATAGCGGTAAGATCAAGACCCAAAAGCTCCATTTTGAGGAATAATCCAAATTGAAGCTATTTTTTTTCTGCATCCTGTACACATTGATTTGTATCTGGGCACAATATTTTCTTCCATCAATGGATTTTTTTGTCCCGGTTCTTGTAGTGATGCTCCAACTTGGTTTTTTTCAGGCTGCAGCATGGGCAGGACTATTCTGGATGTTTATTCATGAAGGGACCGGGGGGCTGGCCTTTGGTACCGTTATACTTTTTTATGCAGGGCTGCTGATAATTTTTTTTCTGGGAGGAGTTTTCTTTGAGATCAGCAATATTCTTTTTACCATGTTCCTGATGCTCTTTGCAGCTGTTTATAAAAACTGGATTATATCAGTAATGGCCACATTGCAGGGGCTTTATCTGCCCAGCCAGTTCAGCATGATAAATATTCTGCTTCAGGCAGGTATATACATTGCGGCCTGGCTCATAACCTTTACCCTATTTAAAAAGCATTTCTTAAATGAGCCTGTTCAAAGGAAATAGTACTTTCCATGAAAAGTTTGGTTCATACCTTTTACTGTTTCTGATCGTATCCCTGTTTGGTATTTTTTCGGTCAGACTCTGGTATCTTCAGGTATATAAGGGTGAGTTCTTTTCCCAGAAGGCTCAAGACAATATTCAGCGCAGGCAGCATATTTTTGCTCCGAGGGGACTTTTTCTGGACAGGCATGGTGAATTGCTTGCTGTAAATGAACCTTCCTACAGCCTTGCTCTGGTTCGCGAGGATTGTTCTGATATTCAATCTACCTTAAGGCAAATCAGTCAGTGGACCGGAGAAAATTATGAAGATATTGAAGCAGAATTTGAGCGGGGAAGGACCATGGTCAGATCTTTTGACAATCAGATCATTGTCTCAAATATCCCTTTTGACGTTCTTACCAGGATTGAAACAGAAGCTCCATACTGGCCGGGAGTAAAAATCGTTGTTCAACCCCGGCGCAGGTATCTTCAGGGCGAGGTTTTGTCCCATGTTCTGGGATATGTGGCCAGGGCCAATGAGGATGAGTTAAGAAGTGATCCTGAGCTGCACCTTGGTGACAATGTGGGTAAGCAGGGGCTGGAATTTACTCTGGAAAAGACTCTTCGTGGACAAAAGGGGCTAAAACGGATGGAGGTGGATGCATCCGGCCGTGTGCTCCAGGAAAACGTTATTGTCAGTCCAGTATCCGGTGAAAGTGTCCAGCTGAGTATTGACCTGGAAATGCAAAAGGCAGCTTATGATCTTATGGAGGGAAAATCAGGTTCTGTAATTGTGCTTGACGCGGATACAGGACAGGTTCTTGCTCTGGTCAGCGCACCAGGATATGACAATAATGAGTTTGTTTTTGGAATTTCCCACAAAAACTGGCAGGAGCTGCTGAACAACCCCCATCATCCTTTGCAGAACAGAAGCATACAAAGCACTTATCCCCCTGGTTCGATTTTCAAGCTTGTTATGGCTGGACTTGCCTATATGGATCCGGAAACCAAAACTTCAGACAGAGTGTTCTGTTCGGGTTCGTTACGCCTTGGCAACAGGGTTTTCAGGTGCTGGAAACACCACGGCTGGGTGGATATGACCAAGTCTCTGGTGGAATCATGTGATGTTTATTACTATCAGCTCGGAGACAGGCTGGGAGTGGACAGAATAAGCGAATTTGCTGTGGGAAGCGGTTTCGGCCGTGACACAGGGATTGATCTGCCCCACGAAAGATCCGGTCTTATTCCTACTAAGCAGTGGAAAATGCAGAGGTTTAATGAAGGATGGAGAGGTGGAGACAATCTGAATCTTTCCATAGGCCAGGGATTCACCCTGACTACTCCGATACAGATAGCAAGATTTGTAGGAGCAATTGCCAACGGTGGACATCTGTATAAACCGTCTCTTCTGCTGGATGAAAAAAAATCCAGCCCGGAATCTCTTCCCTGGACGGAAGGAGCCAGAAGTTTTGTTTACAATACTATGATCGAGACTGTTGAAGGTGAGCGCGGAACAGCAGCGAGGCTCAGAAAAAAAGGAGTCACTGTGGGGGGCAAAACCGGAACTGCTCAGGTTATGCGCCTTCTTCCCGAGCATCTTGAAGACGATGTGGAAGCTGTTGAATACTGGATGAGGCATCATGGATGGATGGCAGCCTTTGCCCATACTGAAGAGGGGAGCTATTCCATAGTTGCCCTTGTGGAGCATGGCGGATCAGGCAGTAGAGCTGCAGGTCCAGTGGTTAAATCAATTCTTGACTTTATTTATGATACCCCAAACGAGGATGTTGTTCAGTAGCAGTATGGGATTAAGTAACTTTTTTACTGAAACAAAATGATAGATCGACAGTTTTTTTTATATATTAACTGGCCTTTGCTGGCTGTGATTTTTGTGCTGTGCGCGGCCGGAGTTCTGAATCTGTACTCTGCAAGCGCCTTCAGAATTGGTGACGTCATGTCTTTGACGCCATTTTACCAGAAGCAGTTAATTTGGGGTGGGATCAGTCTTGTAGCTCTGATTGTGACAATGGTTTTTGATTATCGTCACCTGAAGACCACTTCCTGGGTTATATACTTACTTAGTCTTGCTTCTTTAACAGCAGTACTCTTTTGGGGACGGTCAATTTATGGTGCACAGAGATGGCTGGACCTGGGTCTTTTTAATGTACAGCCCAGTGAAGTAGCCAAAATTGGCGTATTACTCATGGGGGCTGTGTGTTTATCCAAAATCAAGCCTCCCTTGGGGTTCAAAGATTTGATCAAAGTTCTGGCAATTGCCCTGGCTCCGGCCTTTCTAATAACTAAGCAGCCGGATTTGGGTTCAGCCCTTTTACTCATAGCGCTTGTGGCAGGCATGATTATGTATCATGGGGTTAGAAAAAATATTGTTAAGCTTCTTGTGGTCTGTCTGCCTCTGCTTGCTCCTTTGGGATGGAGTTTCCTCAAAGATTATCAAAAGACCAGAATCCTGACTTTTATCAATCCGGGACAAGATCCTCTCGGTGCAGGATATCATGTTATACAGTCGCAGATAGCCATTGGTTCAGGAGGGTTCTGGGGCAAAGGCTTTATGGAGGGGACACAGAGTCAGCTCCGGTTTCTACCAGAAAAGCATACTGATTTTGCCTTTTCGGTTTTTGGCGAAGAGTGGGGATTTATTGGTGCAGTAATTCTTCTTTTTTTATTCTGTACTTTTCTTTATCAGATATTCCTCTGCTCACAGGAAGCAAAGGATAAATTCGGCTCTTTACTGTGTGTAGGGGTCTTTTTTTATTTTTTCTGGCAGATACTTATAAATATAGGAATGGTTCTGGGGCTTATGCCTGTGGTGGGTATACCTCTGCCATTCATCAGCTACGGAGGTACTTCCATGCTGGTGAATTTTGTAATGATTGGACTTGTACTAAATGTGTCCATGCGCAGATTCATGTTTAAGAGTTGAATTACAGGCTCAGTTCAAGGCCTGAATTACGTATAGTTTTATCTTTTATTAGTGATATTACAGGTGGATATTTCTGTGTTTAAATGGTTGAAAAGCACACCCAAGTCAAAAGGAGAAAAAATGGCCAAAGACGAAATAAATGCATTTATGGGTATGGGGACTTCATATCAGGGAAGGCTGGTTTTTAAAGGAACCGTGCGCATTGATGGAGAATTTGAGGGAGAGATAGAATCAGACGGGACACTGATTGTCGGCAATGAGGCAAGAGTCAAAGGTACGATTAATGTTGCCCAGTTGGTTCTAAGTGGCAACTTAGAAGGCAACCTCATTGCTCAGGCCAAAGTTGTTTTATATAAACAAGCGAACATAAACGGAAAAATCACAACCCCTGTATTGGTTGTTGAAGAAGGTGCCGTAGTTAAAGCTGAGATTAACATGACCACAGAAGATAAAAATACGACAGAGGAAGAAGCACAGGTTGTGTAACAGGCAAGTTTGACTGTCTGCTAAGTCTCAAGTTGCGCTGAAGGGTGTATGAT
>JBHEPK010000002.1:0-10708 GCA_046260325.1 Desulfonatronovibrio sp. | reverse complement strand
GACTTTAGGTTGTGTAAAATCATGAAGTCCTTTAATACCCATACAGGCAATGTGAAAATGAGAACAATCTAACTCAGCCAGTTGTCCTATTCTGCAAAAAAACGCAAAAAGGTTTTGACACAAACTCATAAATTAGCTAAACGCTCAGTGTCTTTAACCATGAACTTTCAACTTTGAACAAAATTTCACATTCTCTCGGGAGGCACAATGATTGATCTTAATGTTACATTTTTTATTCAATTAGTTAATTTTCTGATTGTTCTTCTGCTGCTGAACCTCATCCTGTACAAGCCCATCCGGGGTATGCTTAAAAAACGGGCAGAGCTGATGGCCCAGCAGGTATCTAAAATTGAAAATTTCACCAAGACTGCTGAAAATAAAATGGCTTCCTATGAGCAAGAGCTCGATAAAGCCAGGGTAAAAGCTCAGGAGATCAGAACAGATCTCAAAGAAAAAGGTTATGAAAATGAAAAGGGGATTATCCAGGCTGCCAATAATGAAGCCGGAAGCATGGTTAAGACAGCAAGAGATAAGATAACCAAAGATAAAAATGCTGCTCTTTCCAGCCTCATGAAAGAAGTGGAAAAGTTTGCCTCCAAGGCTACTGACAAGATTCTAAGTAAGGCATAAATTTATATTTCTATTTTAAGGAGGGCTGTGTGTTGAAAGGAAATAAAACTGTACCGCTTATTTTGGCGCTCCTGGTAGCTGCCGCTATAGTTTTCAACATTGTTGATCCAATGAGTCTGGACCCGGCTATAAAGAATCAGGTCTGGAGGGTGATCAACTTTGTAATGTTTATTGCTGTATTATATTACGCAGGCGGCAAGAAACTTTTCACCTTTTTCCCTGGTAGGAGCAAGGAGATCGAGAGTGAGTTGAATGATCTTGATTCCCGTCGGGAGCAGGCAGAAGCCAAGTTGGCTCAGGTGGAACAGAGCATTGCCAGTCTCGAAGAAGAAAGGGAAAAGGTCATTGCTCAGGCAAATGCCCAGGGAGAGGCTCTTAAGGCAGAGATAATCGCCAAGGCTGAATCTGCGGGTGAAATGATCAAGCAGCAGGCCAAGGTCAGCGCAGAACAGGAAGCCAAATTCGCCCTTGAAGAAATCAAGGCTGATCTGGCTGAAAAAGTCACTGAGGCAGCTGAGGCCATGATCAAGAAAAAGCTCAAGGCCGAAGATCACAAGGCACTTATTAACGATAGTCTAACAAGGGTGGTGCTAAATTGATAGGAAATATAGTTGCACGCAGATATGCCCGGGCTTTGTTTGCCTTAGGACAGAAGCAGGGCGAAAAAGAACTTAAGGCTTATGGCGAGGATCTGGCTAAGCTTGTGGGTGTCCTGGAAAGCGCGCCTGAATTAATCAGAATATTTAAAAATCCAATTTTTAATGTTACAGAAAAAAAAGCCATTCTCAAGCAGCTGGCAGGCAAGCTTAAATTGGGTCCAGTTGTTAGTAACTTCTGCTATCTTCTGGCAGAAAAAGGCAGATTGGATTGTCTGCCTGAGATTAATGTTTATTATGCCAAGCTGTTAGATGAGTTCGAAGGCGTTGTTCGCGGAGAAATTATCACAGCCATTAAGCTTGCTGATAATGTTAAACAGGACATAGTAGGTAAACTTGAAAAACAGTCCGGACTCAAGGTTGTTCTTGATTATAATGTTGATCAGGAAATCCTGGGTGGACTTATGCTCAAGGTTGGAGATAAGGTTTTGGATGCCAGTATAAGGGCGCAACTGCAAATTCTCAAAGAAAACATAAAGAGGGGTGAGTAGGGCTATGCAAATAAAAGCAGAAGAAATCAGCCAGATCATTGAAGGTCAGATCAAAAACTACGAAAAACGTGTTGAAATGAGCGAAACCGGTGTGGTTTTGTCCGTTGGTGATGGTATCGCCCGCGTTTACGGAGTTGAAAATGTAATGGCCATGGAACTTCTTGAATTCCCAGGCGGCGTAATGGGAATGGTGCTTAATCTTGAGGAAGACAGCGTAGGTTGCGCTCTTCTCGGTGATGACACTGAAATTAAGGAAGGCGATCTGGTTAAAAGAACCGGAAAGATCGTTCAGGTTCCAGTTGGTGAAAGTGTTCGCGGCCGCGTAATTGATGCTCTGGGTAGACCTTTGGACGGCAAGGGACCTATTCAGGGTGGTGAAACCAGGCTTGTTGAAATCAAGGCTCCTGGTATCGTAGAACGTAAATCAGTTCATGAGCCCATGTACACAGGACTCAAAGCTGTGGACGCCATGACTCCCATCGGTCGTGGACAGCGCGAGCTCATTATTGGTGACCGTCAGGTTGGTAAAACCGCCATCTGCGTTGATGCCATACTTGCTCAGAAAGAAAGTGATGTACACTGCATTTATGTAGCCATTGGTCAGAAGAG
Organism: Desulfonatronovibrio sp.; assembly: GCA_046260325.1. Lineage (GTDB taxonomy): Bacteria > Desulfobacterota > Desulfovibrionia > Desulfovibrionales > Desulfonatronovibrionaceae > Desulfonatronovibrio. The sequence continues at coordinate 8,322 of JBHEPK010000002.1, read as the reverse complement.
ATCAACAGTGGCTCAGGTTGTTGATGTCCTCAATCAGCATGGGGCCATGGAATATACCACAGTAGTCGCAGCTACCGCATCAGATCCTGCATCCATGCAGTTCATATCAGCTTATTCTGGATGCACAATGGGTGAGCATTATAGAGATAATGGCAAGCATGCTTTGATCATCTATGACGATCTTTCCAAACAGGCTGTTTCCTACAGACAGATGTCCCTGCTTCTCAGACGTCCTCCAGGACGTGAAGCTTTCCCCGGAGATGTATTTTATCTTCATTCACGGCTTCTTGAGCGTGCAGCCAAAATGAGCGATGATCAGGGTGCCGGTTCACTCACAGCCCTGCCAATCATTGAAACCCAGGCAGGCGACGTTTCAGCATATATTCCCACAAACGTTATCTCCATCACAGATGGTCAGGTATATCTTGAGCCCAATCTTTTTTACGCCGGTGTAAGGCCAGCTATTAATGTTGGTCTGTCAGTATCTCGAGTTGGTGGTGCAGCTCAGATCAAGGCCATGAAAAAAGTTGCAGGTACACTGCGTCTGGATCTTGCCCAGTACAGAGAGCTTGCTGCATTTGCTCAGTTTGGCTCTGACCTTGATAAAGCAACTCAGAGAAAATTGACCCGCGGAGGACGGCTTGTTGAACTGCTTAAACAGCCTCAGTACCAGCCTATGTCTGCAGAGGATCAGGTAATATCTCTTTATTGCGGAACCAAGGGCTTCCTTGATGATATTCCAGTAGAAGCTGTTGCTAAGTTTGAGTCAGAAATTATCGAATACATGCGCAGCCAGAAGTCAGACATCTTGAATGAACTCAAAGAAAAGAAAGATATGGACAGCGCTCTTGACAGCAAAATTGCAGCGGCCATAGATGAATTTAAAAAGACTTTTAAGGTATAACGGGAGTTTTAAATGGCATCATTAAGGGACATTCAGACAAAAATCGGCGCGGTCAAAAAGACCAAGCAGATAACCAAGGCCATGAATATGGTGGCCTCGTCCAAGTTGCGCCATGCCCAGCAGCGTATTGAACGCTTTCGTCCCTATGCAGAAAAATATACCACCGTTCTTTCTGATCTGGCTTCCAGAGTTGACGCCAGTGTTCACCCCCTCCTCGAAAAGAGAGAAGAAATTAAGACTGTAGGCATAATCCTGGTCACATCAGATAAGGGTCTTTGCGGTAGTTTTAATGTGAACCTCTGTCAGATGGCTTTCAAGCTGGGAAATCAGAAGAAAGAAGAGGGAAAAGAAGTTAAGTTTATATGCATAGGCAAGAAGGGCAGGGATTTTATTCGCAAGAGAGGTTTTGACATTCTGGAAAGCTATCCAGACGTGATGAACAATTTTGATTTTCAGATTGCAAGTGAAACAGGCAGTAAAATCATAAGTAAGTATCTTGAGGGCGAGCTGGATGAAGTCCAGGTAGTTTTTGGACAGTTCGAATCCATGGTCAAACAGGTCCCTCAGACCCAGCAGATTCTTCCTGTTGAGCATGGAGAGGCTGAACCTCAGGAAGGTGCTTCAAGTCAGTACATTTTTGAACCATCTGTGGAAGGATTGTTAGCTGAGCTTCTGCCGAGATATATTAAGGTTCTGGTGTACAGAGCGATGTTAGATACATCAGCAAGTGAACATGCTGCCAGAATGACGGCCATGGACAACGCCACCAGGAACTGCGATGATCTGGTGGGACAACTGACGCTGGTCTACAACAAGGCCAGACAGGCAACAATTACTACTGAATTAATGGATATAGTAGGCGGTGCAGAAGCACTGAAACAAGGATAATAGGGGGCGAACAGACATGAGTGCACAAAACATAGGAAAAGTCGTACAGGTCATTGGACCTGTTGTTGACCTTGAATTTCCCGAAGGAAAACTTCCTAACATATTCAACGCGATTTTTATTAGCAACCCGACCATTTCAGATGAAAAGGATAATCTGGTTGTCGAAGTAGCTCAGCATCTTGGAAACAACGTTGTTCGTTGCATATCCATGGACGCAACTGACGGCCTTGTCAGGGGTATGGAAGGAAAGGACTCTGGCAATCCAATTATGATACCAGTGGGCAAGCCTTCACTCGGAAGAATTCTCAACGTTGTGGGCAGGCCTGTTGACCAGAAAGGACCGGTCAAGGCTGATGTTTATTACCCCATCCACCGCCCGGCACCAACCTTTGTTGAGCAGAGCACCAAAATTGAACTTCTTGAAACCGGTGTTAAAGTTATTGACCTGTTGGTACCATTTCCAAAAGGTGGTAAAATGGGTATGTTTGGCGGCGCCGGAGTTGGAAAAACCGTTGTTCTCATGGAAATGATCAACAATATTGGTAAAGAGCATGGTGGTATTTCAGTATTCGCAGGTGTTGGAGAAAGAACACGTGAAGGTAATGACCTTTATCATGAAATGATAGACGCAGGTGTTATCGACAAAGCAGCACTTATCTATGGTCAGATGAACGAGCCTCCAGGAGCCCGTGCCCGTGTTGGATTGACAGCTTTGACATGCGCTGAGTATTTCCGAGATGAAGAAAATCAGGATGTGCTCTTGTTTATTGACAACATATTCCGCTTTACCCAGTCTGGTATGGAAGTATCAGCACTCTTGGGACGTATGCCTTCTGCTGTTGGATATCAACCTACTCTTGCTACTGATCTTGGTGCTTTGCAGGAAAGAATTACATCAACAACCACGGGATCCATTACTTCTGTACAGGCAGTATATGTTCCTGCTGATGACTTGACAGACCCTGCTCCTGCAACAACATTCTCGCATCTGGACGGAACCATTGTTCTTTCCCGTCAGATTGCAGAGCTTGGTATATATCCTGCTGTTGACCCCCTGGACTCTACTTCACGAATCCTTGATCCCATTATTCTTGGAAAAGAGCACTACATGGTAGCCCGTGAAGTGCAGATGATCCTTCAGAAGTACAAGGACCTTCAGGATATCATTGCCATTCTGGGAATGGATGAGCTGTCAGATGAAGACAAGATCACAGTTTCCAGAGCCAGAAAAATTCAAAGATTTCTGTCCCAGCCTTTCCATGTTGCCGAGCAGTTTACTGGTAAACCCGGCCGCTATGTAAAGCTTGAGGATACAATCCGCGGATTTAAGGAAGTTATTGAAGGCAAGCATGACGATATTGCAGAAGGTGCCTTCTATATGGCAGGCGGCATAGACGAAGTTGTCGAGAATGCCAAGAAAGATTAATACTCAAGCTATAAGGTGAAATTATGGCTAATATGATTAAGTTGGAAATAGTAACTCCAGACAGAAGCCTTCTTTCAGAAGAAGTTGAATATGTCGGAGCTCCAGGAGTGAATGGAGAGTTTGGCGTTTTGCCTAACCATATTCCATTTATCTCTGCCCTTGGGATAGGCAGTCTGTCTTACAAGCTGAACGGAAAGAAATATTATATATTTGTTTCCGGAGGGTTTGCAGATGTCACCCCAACTAAGGTCACAGTACTGGCCGAGGTTGCTGAGAAGGCAGATGAAATCAGTGTGGAAAGGGCAAGAAAGGCCAGAGAGAGGGCTGAACAGCTCATTGCAAAACAGAAAGAAGAAGTCGACTTTGCACGTGCCAAGGCTTCAATGGCTCGAGCCATGTACCGGGTTAAGTGCAGAGAAAGCGCTGTTAGCGCAGGAACCTGCACAATGTAACTAATACCTTTGTGATTAATTAAAAAGCCCCGGCCATGTCGGGGCTTTTTTTGTGTAGACATAAAATACTTAATTAATTACATCGTAAAAGAAGTAAAAATGATTCAGGAATTCATATATGTCTGAAAAGTCAAATTCTAAATCAGCTGCATTGATACTCGCAGCGGGCAAGGGAACAAGAATGATGTCTTCATTGCCCAAGGTTATGCATCAGATACTGGGTTTGCCTATGCTCTGGTATTCCCTTAATACTTTCAAAAAGATGGACTTTGACAAAACATTCATTGTTGCCGGCCATGGCCGAGACATATTAGAATCTGAATTTTCTGAGCATAAAAGTAACTTCATAATCCAGCACGAACAGTCGGGTACTGGCCATGCCCTGCAGATATCCTGGCCGGCAATTGAAGAATCAGGAGCGCAATGGGTTGTTGTTGCCAATGGAGACACTCCCCTTGTTACTGTTGAACATATTCAGTTGTTGATGGATAGTGTTAAAGATTCCAATGCTCATGGAGGCCTGCTCACCCTGAAGTTGAGTGATCCTCAAAATTATGGTCGTATAATCAGGGATGATACCGGCAGGGTGATGAGTATTATTGAAGCTAAAGACTACCAGGATGATATGCATGGTCCATTCAGTGGTGAAATCAACACGGGCATTTATATTTTCAAGATTGACGCATTAAAAGATATTCTCTTTGATCTTGACCGTAATAACCAGCAAAATGAAATTTATATCACTCAATTAGTCTCTCTGGCTTATAATAACGGGTTAGAATTTTCTGCGGTATGCGCAGGAAATTCTTCAGAGCTGCTGGGGATAAACAACCCTAAGGAGTTGTGTGAGCAGGAAGAATTCCTCAGGAAAAAAATTGTAAATTTTTATTTTGAAAAAGGCGTTACATTACGTAATGCTGAGCAGATCAGGATTGGGCCTGAAGTAGTTATTGAACCTGGCGTCGATATAAGCGGGCCCTGTGAAATTTACGGAACGTCAATGATAAATAGAGGGACAACAATAAATTCCCATTGCTACATTAAGGACAGTGAAATTCAAGGCAGCAATATTTTATCATTTTCACACATTGATAAGTCCAGAATCGGCAAGGGATGCTCGATAGGACCCTTTGCCAGACTTCGCCCAGGTTCAGTGTTTAAAGATGAATCCAAAGCCGGAAATTTTGTTGAAATAAAAAATTCTACAATAGGGATCAGCAGCAAAGTTAATCATCTTTCATATATTGGTGATGCAGAATTAGAGGAAAGCGTTAATATTGGCGCTGGAACAATCACCTGTAATTATGACGGGCAGAAAAAGCATAAGACAATCATTGAAAAAAATGTTTTCATTGGAAGCAATTCAGCATTAGTTGCTCCAGTGACCATAAAAAGCTGGAGCATGGTGGGAGCTGGCTCTACCATTACAGTTGATGTTCCAGAAGACTCCCTGGCAATAACAAGGGGAAAGCAGAAGAATCTATTAAGAAAAAATCCCTTGAAAAAAAAACAAAATAAATCTAATTTGTAAAAAAAATGGAAGCAATAGAGCAACTAATCAAAAAGATTGATGATCTCCTGGAACTAAAGATCTTGCTGGAGCAGGAGAATCTGTCCTTAAAAAAAGAATTGGAAGAAGAGCGTCAGAAAAATAATCTTGTGTCTGAGAAGGTGAATGACCTTCTAACTAAGATTGACGCTGAAATTTCATCCTGATGCCTGAATACAGTAAAAAAATTTTAGGGCTTGATTTAATATTTAAGACAGATGCGGGTCCTGAAAGGGTTAATCAGGCAAGCAAACTGCTTGAGGAACGCTTTGCAAAACTTGAGGAAAGGGGTAGTGCGTTAAGTAAAGAAAAGATTCTTATTTTTTTGTTACTTAGCCTGGCTGATGACTATCTGCAATCTGAGCAGAAGCTGGATGACTTTCAACGTAAAGCGAATAAGCTTCTGGAAAAAATAGATCAACTTGAAACAAAAAGTGATTGAAACAGATATGTATTTATTGGAAATATTCCTGGCAGGTACGTGATGAAGGCAATTTATTTTGAGCCAACATTAACCTCATGGGAGCCGCTGTGCGGTTCTGGTGTGCAGACCCCGATTTTATCGGGGGAGCCTGAAAGAGTCGCTTTGGCGCCCACTTATACTTACGAGGTTCAAAATAAGTTCACACACGGCTTGCCGGGTAAATTTCAAATGTCATCCATCCTCTCCCCATAACATTATACCCCTTTTTTGATATTCAATCAGATTGCAGGGTATCCTCCACAGTTCAAGCTTACCATTGCAGACTAACGCTCTAAACAGCCCTATTGTCTGTCAGGATCAACAATCTGTAGATTTCTTGATTGATTATTTTTATTCATTAGTTCAGACGTTTATGTGCGGCAGTTTAGTATGATATGGAATAAGTTGTCCATGGATTCGCCGGCGTTATGAGAAATCAATATATGTCTTACTGCAACACTGTGCAGTAAAGATTTTATGTGTGGTGTAATCTGTTTGAATTTTTGTTTGATCCTGAAGAATTGAAATCATGCTGTCTTTATCAATTTCTTCTACAACGGTTTTAATCTCAGATCCGTTGGGAGAAAATAACATATAAAAAAAGGAGTGAGCCATGTGGAGCGCAGTTATAATAACGGCCTTTATAGCTCTGGGTATTGGAGCTATAATTGGTTTTGCAGCGCAGAAATATTTTATTAACAAGGAATTGCGCGACAACCAGAAACTTGCCAGCAGAATTCTGGAGGAAGCAAGAAAAGAAGCATCTGCACAGAAAAAAGAGCTTTTGCTTCAGGCTAAAGACGAAATATTCAAACAAAAAAAAGAATTGGAAGTAGAGGTTAGGGATCGAGAAAAAGAGCTTAAAAAACAAGAACAAAGACTTCAGGAAAAAGAAGAGCGTCTTGAAAAAAAGCTTGAAAGGGTAGCCCTCAAAGAAAGCGAAGCAGTTGCCTGGGAGAACAGGGTTGCTAAGCAGGAAAGGGCAGTGGAAGATAAAGAGCAGCAATTACAGTCATTGATTGAGCAGGAAACAACCAAGCTGGAAGAAGTTTCAGGACTGACCAGGGAAGAGGCTAAATCAAGACTCATAGAAGATATTGAAAGTAAGACAAGACACGAAGCCGCCAAAATGATTCGTCAGATAGAGATGGAAGCCCAGGAGACAGCATCTAAGAAATCCAAAGAAATTCTGGCCCTGTCAATTCAGCGCTATGCTGGTGATTATGTTTCTGAGCATACGGTTTCTACTGTGGAGCTTCCAAGCGAAGATATGAAAGGCAGGATTATTGGTCGAGAAGGAAGAAATATAAGAGCTATAGAAGCAGCAACCGGAGTTGATCTGATCATAGACGACACCCCTGAGACGGTTGTTCTTTCAGCTTACAGTCCTTTGAGGAGAGAGGTAGCCAAACAGAGCTTAGAAAGGCTCATAAGTGATGGAAGAATCCACCCTGCAAGGATTGAAGATATTGTGGAAAAAGTCAGGCAGGAAATGGATGTAAAGTTGAGGGAAATTGGTGAACAGTCAACCTTTGACGTTGGTGTTCACGGAATCCATCCGGAATTGATACGCCTTCTCGGGCATCTTCACTACAGGACAAGTTTTTCCCAGAATGTTCTTCAGCACTCCATTGAGGTTGCCTTTTTGTGCGGCATTATGGCTGCGGAGCTGGGTATTGATCAAAAAAAGGCCAAGAGGGCCGGGTTACTTCATGATCTTGGTAAGGCTGTGGACCATGAAGTGGAAGGTCCCCATGCAGTCATTGGAGCTGATCTTGCTAAAAAACATAATGAATCCAAAGAGATTGTCCACGCCATTGCAGCCCATCATGAAGATGTTGCGCCCGCAAGTATCCTGGCGGTACTTGTGCAGGCAGCGGATGGATTGTCAGGGGCCAGACCCGGGGCCAGAAAAGAGCTTCTTGAAAATTACGTCAACCGTTTAGAAGAATTGGAAAAAATTGCTACAGGTTTTGACGGGGTTAACAGGTCCTTTGCCATACAGGCTGGCCGTGAAGTCAGGGTCATGGTTGACTGTGATCAGATTGATGATGATAAGACCCATCTTTTGTGCAAGGATATAGCCAAAAGAATCGAAGAAAATATGACCTACCCAGGTCAGATCAAAGTGACTGTAATCAGAGAGAAAAGAGCAGTAGGTTATGCAAAATAAGAAATGTAAGACAGGAGAAATATGGAAATGAAATTTGATCTGGAGAGTCAAATTGATCTTATCAAGCGCGGGGCATTTGAAATAATTGATGAAAAAGAGTTAAGGGAAAAACTGACCAAAAAAAAGACTCTGCGCATCAAGGCAGGTTTTGACCCTACTGCACCTGACCTGCATCTGGGACACACAGTACTGATTCAAAAGTTAAAACACTTTCAGGATCTGGGTCATACAGTTATTTTTCTCATCGGTGATTTTACGGGAATGATCGGTGATCCCTCAGGCAAATCCGAAACAAGAAAAAAACTTACTCGAGAGCAGGTTATTCAAAACGCAGAGACATACAAGCGCCAGATTTTTAAGATTTTAGATCCGGAAAAAACTGAACTTGCTTTTAATTCTACCTGGATGGACAAATTCGGTGCTGCTGATTTTATAGAACTTTGCTCCAGATATACTGTTGCCAGCAT
>JBHEPK010000199.1:0-3299 GCA_046260325.1 Desulfonatronovibrio sp. | reverse complement strand
TGAGATTGGGGGTGACCAGATTACTTTGCCAACAGTAAATGTCAGAAATGTAAACACCAATGTCCGAATTAACGATGGGGATACAGTTATTCTCGGGGGGCTTATTCAGAAAAATTCAACGGACAGGGACAGGGCAACTCCTGGAATATCCGGTACACCTGGACTGGGATGGCTGTTTAAACAGAGAAATGACAGCCGGGAGCTTTCTGAGCTCGTTGTAATTATGCATGTGAGGATACTTTCCCCATGAGTATCCTTTACAAGAGCTTGCAGAAGCTTCGCCGTCAGGAAAATGAGACGGTTAATATACCATCTTTTGTGTCAGAGTATAATGCAAGCTTCAGCCGCAAGAGATATTTTCGAATTGGGTTGTTCACCTTAGTTCTTCTGGGAATCGCGATGATTCCCGTTTTTTTTGTTCAGTCCAGACTGGATGTTTACCAGCAAAACATCAGCATGCCTGAGCATTCAGCTGTGATTGTCAGTGAGCATGCGACTTCTTATGTCCAAAAAGAGAAGGATATTGGTGAAGGTCTTGTTCAGGCAGAAGATGAAAGTCTTTATGTTCAGGATAACGCTTCTGACGCATCGATCAAGCCAGCAATCCTGACTCAAAAGTCTCAAGATCAAACAGTAGTTGAAAATAAACAGCCCAATGTTGCATTGGAGCTTGTCAACCAGCAGTATCCTGGCGCGGACAGTCTTTATGAGAATTCTCATTTAGTGGAGGAAGTTAAAGATATTGATCAGGCAGACACAGCCCAGCACTTGGAAGGTTACAACATGCTTGGTTTAGATGAGCACCTTGAAGAACATTTTTCCCGGAAGGCTGACCGTAATCGCAGAGCCATGGCTCTTAACAGAGAAATGGAGGCAGCTTATGCTGCAGGGGACCATGAGGGTGTTTATGATTATTTGAGTCAGCTTCGAGATGTGCTGCCCAGAACGAGTCCGCTGGTTCTTAAATGGGAGGGCACTATTGCCATGCAGAATGCTGAGTTTGAAAAGGCACGGGACAAATTTTCAGCTGTTTTGAATTATAGTCCGGGCGATCATACAGCCATGGCCAATCTGGCTCTGGCATTGGTCAGGCTTGATCAGACAGAGCAGGCCAGGCGGATATTCAGAGATCTTGTGGTCCAGTCTCCTGGAAGCCCAATGATCCAAAGACTTTCCCGGGTTTTGAATTAGCTGCCAGGTTCTAAAAATTAAAGTTCAGCTTTTCCCTGACCAGTTCCATGGTTTGGTCTGCTTCCTTTACAGCCCTTTCATTTCCTGCGTGCAAAATATCCTGGATCAGTTCAGGCTTGTTATCCAATTCCCTTCTTCTTTCCTGCAGAGGACCCAGGAACTCTTGGAGATGAGTTAAAAGGATTTTTTTGCAGTCTACGCAGCCCCATTTGGCACCAGTGCAATTGGCTTTGATTTCCTGTCTTGTTTCCGCCGGAGTCATAAGGCGGTGATAGGGATAGAGATTGCATACTTCAGGATCGCCTGGATCTGCTTTGCGCATGCGGTTGGTGTCAGTGAGCATGGACATGACCTTGGGGCGTACGGATTCCATTTCTTCGCCCATGTAGATGCAATTGCCATAGCTTTTGCTCATCTTGCGTCCGTCTAAGCCGGGAAGTTTGGCTGTTTCGGTCAGCTTGGCCTGAGGCTCAGGAAAAAAGTCTCCATAAAGATGATTGAATCTGCGGGCGATCTCCCTGGAAAGTTCCAAGTGGGGAAGCTGATCCTGGCCCACAGGCACGAATTGCGGCCTGTAAATGAGAATGTCAGCGGTCTGGAGAACAGGGTAACCCAGAAATCCAAAGGTGTTCAGGTCTTTACTGACCAGCTCCTGTTTGACTTCCTTATATGTAGGATTTCTTTCTAACCAGCCCAGGGGGGTGATCATGCTGAGGAGCAGATTAAGCTCGGCATGGGCCTTGATCTGAGATTGCTGAAAAATAACGCATTTTTCCGGGTCCAGTCCGGCTGCGTACCAGTCTTTGACCAGCTCTCCCACAAATCCTTTGATTCTGTGCGGGTCGTTGTACTCACTGGTCAGGGCGTGCCAGTCAGCTACAAAATAATAGCATGTATAATTGTCCTGGAATTCTACCCAGTTTTTGAGCACTCCAAAGAAATGTCCAAGGTGCAGAGGGCCGGTGGGCCGCATTCCTGATACTACGCGCTTTTGAATATCTCTAATCATTTATGAATAACTCCTGAAGGATTATAAGACAACTTGATATACGAAATTGATTACATATCCGAAGATATTTCTGAAAACTCCGAGAAAAATAAGCAGAATCAGGATGATAAAGCCGTATTTTTCTAAGCTCATGTATTGTCCTGCCATCTTTCCCGGCAGAAAAGATGCCAGCATCTTGCTGCCATCCAGAGGGGGGATGGGAAAAAGATTGAAGATGCCGAGGATAACATTAATGATAATGCCGTAAAAGCTGATAAGCATGGCCGGGCCAATAAAGGCTTCGGCGTAACCTGTGCCTGATGATGTTTGAAACATGGAAAAAAAGTTAAACAGCAGATAAAAACCCGCAGCCAGACCAAAATTTGCCACAGGACCTGCCACAGATACCCAGAAGATTCCCTGTCTGGGGTTTTCAAAATAAGCAGGATTGATGGGGACAGGTTTTGCCCAGCCGATCATTCTGGTGACAACAAGGACCATGGTCCCCATGGGATCGAGGTGCTTAAGGGGGTTAAGGGTCAGGCGTCCTGCGTTTTTGGCTGTGGGGTCACCAAAGCGGTAAGCAACATATCCGTGGGCTACTTCATGAAAAGTTACGCCCATGATAAGGGGAATGGCCACAAGGGCCAGTTCCTGAATAATTTGTGTAATATCAAACATAGTCAGTGACGGCTATCATCATCCTGGAATTTGGGCAAGAAAAAAGCTCAAAGCTCTAATATGCGGATTTTGTAAGGATCAGCTTCTTTTCTTGGCATCCAGCATGTCTCTGAGCTTGTTTCGCTCAAGGGTTGTTTTATTGATTTCTTCCTCAATGGATTCGATTTTATCAGGCTCGGCTGAGGCCAGGTTTTTCCTGAGGCTGGCAATCTTTTTTTCATGTTGATATAATTCAAGGGCTATCTGGCGAATTGACATGTATCTGACTCCTTGATGGGTTGTTTAAAGATTTGTAAGCGTCCCACCCGGGCGGACCGGGATCAAACCTGCAAGTAACTTTAAATTATCTCAGCGCGAGAGAGATTGCCGCGCTCGAAGACTCGCTCGCAATGACACCTGACAGCCACAGACGTGGTTACGCAACACCTGTCATTGCGAG
>JBHEPK010000198.1:0-3332 GCA_046260325.1 Desulfonatronovibrio sp. | reverse complement strand
CATCTTAATCAAAAAACTTGGCGTACCGGTCTCAAACCAGTAGTTGGAAAACTCTTTTGATTTGAGATAGAGAAGGATGTCAAAAGGATTATAGACTTCTTTGCCCAGCCAATTGTAGCCATTGTACCATTGCTTGACCTCTTTAAGATCAACCCCTTCAAGAAATTCAAAAAAAACACTCTCCAGTTCATCCTGGGTATAGCCACAAATATCTGAGAACTTATGGTCCAAAGTTATATCTTCCAGGTTGTTCAAACCACTGAATAATGATACTTTACTGAACTTGGACACTCCTGTAATAAGCACAAATTCTACGAAAGGATCTGCATCCTTGATCACAGAGAAATAATTCTTAAGCTCTTCGCGAATGGCTGCAGCCATTTCCTTGTTTTCAATGTTATCCAATATTGGCTTGTCATATTCATCCACCAAGATGACCACTTTCTGCCCTGTTTTTTCATGCAAAATGTGAATTAATTCGGCAAACCTGCCTTTCAAGCTTTTTTTAACATAGTTGATACCATACTCCAGGCCATGATCATAAAGAATTTCATCAAAGGAAACCTCCAACTCATCAACACTGCGAACCACTCCAGACCCAAAGCTCACGTGTACCACTGGATGAACATCACTCCAATCCCAATTATTCTCCAGATACAACCCCTGAAACAACTCTTTTTTACCCTGAAAGGCAGCCTTGATGGTGCTTAGAAGCAGACTTTTGCCGAACCTGCGCGGACGGGAAAGAAAATAATACTTACCCTCTGAGGATAGCTGGTGAATAAACTGAGACTTATCCACGTAATAATATCCTTCCCTGATCAGATTCTCAAAGGTCTGTATTCCTATGGGTAATTTTTTCATATCCTGGACCTGGATTGATGATTAATATTTCAAGATTATCAAAAACCTGAATCATGTCTAACAGTCTGCCCCAAATCTCCCAATTGCTGCGTCGCTACAAGTTGAGTTCAACGTTCAGTGTTCAACGTTAAAAAGTAAGAAAAAGAAATTGATTCCGGTCGCTTGGAATTTTTAAACAGCCTGTATAATAATGACTTTTTCAACACGCTGCTAACTATTCACCACATTAACGGGATATGGCCATTAAGTCCTATGAATTCGCAAAACAGATTATAGAAAACTTGCTCGCACGAAAGCGTAAGCCCAAATCCTATACATTTCAAGCATGGCTGAAAATGTATAAGTCTTCTCCATCAGAATATTTTTCTATAATGATCAAGGAGCCTGGTAAAGCTGTTTTCCAGAATGGCTTTTCTGGCAGTGGCAGCCAGGCCCACAAAAAACCTGAGGTTGTGAATGGAATTCAGGCGGTAGCTAAGAAGCTCTTTGGCCATATAAAGATGTCTTAGATAAGCTTTGGAAAAATTTAAACATGTATAGCAGTCACATTCAGGATCAAGGGCTGATTCATCAGTTTTGTACTCCGCCCTTTTGATATTTACCTGACCCTGAGAAGTATAAAGGGTTCCATTGCGGGCATTTCTCGTCGGCAGGACACAGTCAAACATATCAATGCCCACATTTATGCCTTCAAGGATATCAAGGGGTTTGCCCACACCCATGAGGTATCTCGGTTTATCTGCGGGCAAAAATGGTGCAGAGTAAGTCATTACTTCAAGCATTTCTTCCTTGGGTTCCCCAACGCTGAGGCCTCCCAGAGCAAAGCCATCAAAATCCAAAGCTGTGATTTCTTCAGCGCTTCTTTTGCGAAGATCATGATAAAATCCCCCCTGGACAATGCCAAACATGAGCTGATGCCCGGCTCCTCTGGGATAGTAAAGACGACTCCTTGTTGCCCAGTCAGTAGTCAACTTTAGAGATTTTAAGGTATAATCGAAATCAGCACCATAAGGAACACATTCATCCAGAACCATCATAATGCTTGATCCAATATTGTTCTGGATGGAGATTACTTTCTCAGGAGAAAAGAAATGACGGGAACCATCAATATGCGATGAAAATTCCACACCATCTGGAGTTATTTTGCGAAGATCAGACAAACTGAATACCTGAAAACCACCCGAATCTGTCAGAATAGGACGATCCCAGTTCATAAACTTATGCAGGCCGCCCATGGAAGCCAGGAGCTCATCACCTGGTCGCAGGTATAAATGGTATGTATTGCCAAGAATAATGGAGGCCTTAATCGCCTTAAGATCACTTGGGCAAAGACTTTTTACGCTGCCCTGGGTTCCCACAGGCATAAAAACAGGGGTCTCAATTTTTCCATGGGCAGTTGTCAATTCCCCTGCCCTGGCCTGACCGTCAATATGATCAAGGTCAAACCTGCCCAGATTATCTGTTATCATATATTATCCTGAATATTTAACATTAACACTAAACTTATTTGCCACTTAAGACTTCAACACCCATTTGCGGACAAATCTCAGCCAGATCACACTTTCCACAAAGAGGTTTTCTGGCCTTGCACACATCACGGCCGAAAAAAACAAGCATATGATTGACATTGGCCCATTCAGCCCTCGGAAAAAGGGGCATGAGGTCTCTTTCAATAATATCTGGATTGGATGAGGACGTAAGTCCAAGACGGAAACAAATCCTTTTTACGTGTGTATCAATGGCAATTCCTTCATTAATACCAAACGCGCCAGACAGTACGATATTGGCTGTTTTCCTGGCCACACCAGGCAAAACAAGAAGATCATCCATGCTTGGAGGAACTTCTCCAGCAAACTTAGAGACAATAATTTTTGCAGCTGCCACAAGATTTTTGGATTTATTTCTGTAAAAACCGGCTGATTTTATTACTGAAGCCACATCCAGAAGCTCTGCGCAGGCAAGATCCCGGGGAGTGGGCCATCTTCTGAAAAACTCAGGAGTAACTTTATTGACCTGCTTGTCTGTACACTGGGCTGAAAGCACCGTGGCTACGAGAAGCTGCCACGGGTTTTCCCAGTTAAGGGCTGTCTGCGGACTGGGATAGCGAAGTTTTAGAAGAGAAAGGACTTCACGGGCAGTCTTGATTTTATCCACACCAGCCTCAATTAATCCTGTCTACAATATATTGGGCCAGATTTTTGAGAAACTCTTTATCCCTGCCTGAATACTGACTCAGGCACTTTATGGCCTGATCAGCATTTTCCTGAGCTAAAGACCTGCTCTTTTCAAGGCCGATAAATCTTGGATAAGTGGCTTTATCCTGAGACTGATCACTGCCCACAGGCTTGCCAAGAGACGCAACATCGCCTGTTATATCTAAAATATCATCAACAATCTGGAAGGCAAGCCCAATGGATTTACCAAACCCAGATGCATTGGCAATGTCATTTTCTCCAGCTGATGCAGAC
>JBHEPK010000197.1:631-3451 GCA_046260325.1 Desulfonatronovibrio sp. | reverse complement strand
AATCAGACCGCCAAAAGGAGAAACACACATGGTGAAAAAAACCAGAACAAGGGTCATGATACTGCCCTTGAGAAGTAAGGGCATGAACTTGACGGTATCTTCAAAAAGCTTGACGTAAGCTGGTTTGGCTACCCTTTCTATGGCAGCGACAAAATTTTTAACTTCAG
This sequence comes from Desulfonatronovibrio sp., assembly GCA_046260325.1. Lineage (GTDB taxonomy): Bacteria > Desulfobacterota > Desulfovibrionia > Desulfovibrionales > Desulfonatronovibrionaceae > Desulfonatronovibrio. The sequence continues at coordinate 3,284 of JBHEPK010000197.1, read as the reverse complement.
CATTATGAGGATAAACACTCAGGACTTCCCGGCATAGCTCCATAGCTTTGTCATATCTTTCCTGACCAAAGTGAAATCTGGCCAGTATCATGCGGCTACTTACAAAGGAGCCATCATCTAAGCTTGTATCTTCGGGCTTGGGAATGGAAAGAAAAAGCTCTTCAGCCTTAGCAATATCCCCAAGGGCCATGGCATTCTGGGCTTTTAGAAAGACAGCCTGATAGCTGTCAGCTGCCAGGGCAGGAGAAGAGTTGAAAACTAAAAGCAGAAGAAAAAGTATTCCTCTGCTTTTTATTGCATTAAACATATCTAAGTAGTTAAGTCTTCATTTGTAACTGTTCACCGTGCTATGGGTGCATGTTTGGCACAGCAGCAAAAAAAGGTGAACAGTTACAATTTTTTATGTGTGACAATAATTGTAGAAAATTACCACTTGGAGGGATCAGTAATATCCTCTCCAAACCATTTTCTTGATATTTCAGCCATTGTTCCGTCAGCGACCATGGCATCAATTTCTTTCTGCACAACACTCAGCAGTTCCTGGTCTTCATTGCGGAAGGCAATTCCAAAGGGTTCTTTGGTAACAACACCGGGCAGAACTTTAAATTTGCCTGGTCTTGTTCCAATATAAAAGCGGCCAGCAACATTATCAACGATCATTGCGTCCAACCTTCCAGCTTCCAGGTCAAGAAAAGCCCGGGGATTGGTTTCATATTCACGGACTTTCTTTGGCTCTTCAGGCAGTGCTTTGACTGCTTCCAAGGCTGAAGAACCTTTTTGTACGCCAATTACTTTTCCATCTAAGTCTTCAAATGAGTTAATCTTATCATCATCAAGCTGGAGGACGACAATTTGACCATCCATTATGTATGGTCTGGTGAAACTGACCTGGCTTGCACGTTCTTCAGTGATAGTCATACCATTCCAGATGCAGTCAAATTTCTTGGTGTTAAGGGAGTGTATAACACCATCCCAGGCTGTGGGCTGCCAGACAATATCAATGCCAAGGCGTTCACCCAGTGCGTGGGCTACGTCAACATCAAATCCAACAATTTTTCCATCCTGACGAAAACCCATGGGTGGAAAAGCATCATCCAATCCGATAATTAAACTGCCGTTATTTTTCACACGTTCCCATGAACCATCAGCCAGGGCAGTTCCGGACATGGATAGAACCATGAACATGACCATAATTTTGATTAAGCCTTTCACTCTAATACCTCCTGAAAAAAATTTATTTTAGAAGTCTGCTTGCTACAATAAGGTTATTTGAGTTGCAAGAACAATTGAATGTTCTTTAAGAATAAAAATTGCATCTTTTTTTAAGACTGAGAGGTCTATGATTTATCAAAATTTTGTTAAACTGTTTCTTGAGGATAACTATAGATTGAGCTAATATGCATTTATCAGAATTGGTACAAGAGATAGTCAGGTATTTTGATTATCTTGACTAAGACTCCTTTTTCCTTTGAGCTAACTTAACTTTCAGCAGATCAAAAATGTAGCAACAGACGCATTTGTTTAAAACCGTATGATAGATTCTTCTAAAAAAATTAATACCTGCTTCCAGGCGGCCATGGATCAGCGCTCTAAGTTTATTATTGCCCTGCCCAGGGAAATAAGCATCATCTCAAGCATTGAGGCCTCCCTTGAAGACTTTGATACAAATTACCTTTATTTTGAGGCTTCAGCCCTTGATAAATTCAGTCCCAAATGGGAAGGGATCGAAATTATATGCTATTTCAGGCTGGTTACCAAAAAGGAACCGCGCAAGGAAATGTTTTTTAATTTTACCTCCAATATCTTAAACCTTGAAAAAAGCAATATTGGTGGCAGTAAATTTCGCCTGAACCTGCCCAGTGTTCTGAAAATAGGCCAGAGACGCTCAAGTCTCAGAATAGACATGGATCCCAAGTTTTTACTGGGTTACTCCATCTGGAGTGAGGACAGGTTTATCAGACAGGCATCCGATGAAAATAAAAAAGGCCTGCACAAACCCCTGGCATCCATAGACCAGATCAGGGCCGGCTTAATCCGGATAATAGATATTTCAGCAGGAGGACTTAAAAAAAGATTAAAAGCACAAGCTTTGGATGAACTTGGCATGAAATGGAAAAAAGGCCAGTCAATGATAATCTGGATGGTTCTGCTGGAGCCTGATAATGGTAAAAAGGAGCAGTTCTGGCTCAAAGCCAAGATTAAGTACTTATACGAGGATTATGTTTCCAAAGATATGGATCTGGGTATTGAGTTCACAAGTTTCGGGCAGATTAATCCTGACAAAAAAATGAAATGGCACAGGGTCAAAGACCATAGTATCGACAAGATTGGTAACTGGACCTATCAGAGATATCTCGAGGATTACCGTCAGGGATTGCTCTAAGTGCCAAGCGTAATTAATTTTTTTAAAACAAAAAAAGGTCTGTTTAGTGTTTTTGTTTTGCTCTTTATGAGCATCTTGTTTGCAGGTGTAAAATATTTTGAAAGAAATCTGGAAAATAAGGTGCAGGATTTTGTGGCCGGCATTGAAAAGCTTGACTTGATTTACTCAAGCATAGAGGCCAATCCTCTAAGTAAAGAAATTGTTCTTATTAGTCCTGCAGTCACTTATGGCCAGAATATTGTTTCAGCTCAAAGCATAACAGTTCAAGAT
>JBHEPK010000197.1:0-621 GCA_046260325.1 Desulfonatronovibrio sp. | reverse complement strand
TTAAACAGGGGCAGCCTGTTAAACTAAGGCTTCGAGCCAAAGGTATTGATCTTGGCTTGTTTTACCCTTCATGGAAGATTCACCGGGAAATCGCAGATTCTAACAGTGAACTGAAAGGTATTGAAGCCTTCCTCGACTATGAATATTACCATGAACAGGATAGAGTGATTTTAAAATCATTCAGGATCTATCAGGAAGATCTTGGGGAGTTATGTGTCCAGGCGAGTTTTTTGGGGCTTAATCCTGCTGCTTTATTATCAGCACAAAACCCTTTTGTGCTGATAGCATCTCTTCTAAGTCTCAAAATTGAACATATTCAGGCTGGGTATGAAGATTTGGGACTAATTGAAAAATTGAATAAATACCGGGATTCAGAGCAAGTTGAAGAATACATTAACCAGTTATTCCATGATGAGCAGTTGAGGAACCCCATAAAAGGTCTGGTACACAGGCAGGATCCTTTGATTCTAAAGGTAAATCCTCGTGAGCCGGCTCCTGTCTCAGCGATTTTACTTAGTCAGTCCATGGACAGGGTTCAAAAACTTATCAATCTTGAGCTGACAAACACAGAAATGGAGTTCTGTGTTTATAAATGAGTCTGAAGCAAAGATTACAATGCAA
>JBHEPK010000196.1:1774-3472 GCA_046260325.1 Desulfonatronovibrio sp. | reverse complement strand
CCTTAACTCTTGACCTTATTTGGATGAAAATTCTATAAAGCATAAATTTTTTTTAAAATCCAGTCTCAATTTATCTACAACAAGGAGGTTTTCATTGGCAGTTCACGTGGTAAACCATCCTCTGGTAAGGCACAAGCTGGGCCTTATGCGCAAGCATGACGTCAGTACCCAGAACTTCAGGGCCCTTTGCCTTGAGCTCACCAGATTTCTTTTTTACGAGGCAACAAAAGACCTTGAACTGGAAACCCAAACCATTCAGGGCTGGGCCGGAAAAGTCAAAGTCGAAGCCGTAAAGGGCAAAAAAATTACCCTGGTACCCATTCTAAGAGCCGGCCTTGGAATGCTGGACGGCGCCTTGGATCTTATCCCCGGTGCGAAAGTCAGCGTAGTGGGATTTTACCGAAACGAAGAAACATTGGAGCCCGTAAAATATTATGTCAAGCTGGCTTCTGACATGGCAGACAGGCAGGCACTTATTCTTGATCCCATGTTAGCCACAGGTGGAACCCTCGTATCCACTATAGACCTTCTCAAAGAAGCAGGCTGCACTAAAATCAAAGGAGTATTTCTTGTAGCTGCTCCTGAAGGTGTTGAAAAAGTCACCCAGGCCCATCCTGATATTGATATTTACCTGTCATCCATTGATGAAAAACTGGATGAAAATGGGTATATTCTCCCAGGACTCGGAGATGCCGGGGACAAGATATTCGGCACAAAATAGGCGCTTTAATCAAGGCGCCTATTTTTTTGCCCAAAAAATTAATCAGAGAATCGACAATAGACCATTACAACCGTGCGTTAAAAAAATCCTTATTCAACTAACTGTCGCTTGGGAGATTTTCAACAGTTAGATAAACCCGCAACCTGGAGATAAGATCCATGTCTGAATTGAGTACCCATAATTACCAGCTGCGCTTAAAGGACAGCCTCCTTGGAGCACAGATACTTTTCGTTGCCTTTGGAGCCCTGGTGCTGGTTCCGCTTCTTACGGGCTTAGACCCCAATGTAGCCCTCTTTACAGCAGGAGTTGGAACCATAATCTTCCAGATAATCACCAGAAGGCAGATCCCCATCTTTTTAGCGTCATCTTTTGCTTTTATCGCCCCTATCATATACGGCGTAAACACCTGGGGCATTCCTGCCACAATGTGCGGTCTCATGGCAGCGGGTTTTTTGTACGTGATTTTAAGTCTGATCATATCCCTTAGAGGACCTGGAATTATTCTGCGAATACTTCCGCCCATAGTAACAGGGCCGGTAATCATGGTTATAGGACTTATCCTTGCCCCTGTAGCGGTGAACATGGCTCTTGGAAAAACCGGAGACGGCTCAGCTCAGCTCGTGCCTGAAACCACAGCCCTTATCATATCCATGATCTCCCTCGCTGTGACCATTGTTGTTTCCATGTTTGGCAAAGGGATTGTCAGGCTGATTCCTATTCTCATGGGGATAATCGTTGGATATGTTGTCTGTTTATTTTTAGGTCTTGTGGATTTTACACCTGTCAGAGAGGCAGCCTGGATAGCCCTGCCTGCATTTACTTTTCCTGAATGGAACTGGCATGCCATTTTATTTATTGTACCTGTTGCCATTGCCCCGGCCATAGAACATTTCGGGGATGTCATGGCCATAAGCTCAGTAACTGGAAAGAACTATATTGAAAATCCTGGCATAGATAAAACCCTTCTTGGAGACGGT
>JBHEPK010000196.1:0-1764 GCA_046260325.1 Desulfonatronovibrio sp. | reverse complement strand
GAGGTCCACCCAATACTACATATTCAGAAGTGACCGGTGCTGTGGCTCTATTAAAGATCTTCAATGTAGGCATCATGACCTGGGCAGCTATTTTTGCCATTCTTCTGGCCTTTGTGGCCAAAATTGGAGCCATATTATCCACAATTCCTGTACCAGTTATGGGTGGAATCATGATTTTGCTTTTTGGAGCTATTATGGTGGTGGGTATTGGAAGCCTGGTCCGAGCCAGAGTAGATATGATGCAACCCAGAAACATGGCCATTGCAGCAGTAATCGTAGTATTCGGAGTTGGAGGCATGTCCTTTTCAGCAGGAGAGTTCTCCCTTCAGGGAATCGGTCTGGCAGGAATCATTGGTGTTGGTCTCAATCTGATTCTTCCCCATCCAGGTAAAGAAGAAGCCTCAAAGTAAGAACATCAACAATTAATTATTACAGGTTCCCGGGAGCTTACTCGAGCTTCCGGGAACCTGTAATAATGACTTTTTCAACACGCTCCTATGATGCTTTTTCCGCTGATTCTTCAGGTTCGATGGGTATTGGTTTATCATCTTCAATAGGCCAGAACCTGATTACCGCCTGAATAAGAGTTGCCAGAGGAATGGCAAAGAAAATCCCCCAAAATCCCCATAATCCGCCAAAAACAAGAATTGCAGCAATTACTGCCACAGGGTGGATATCCACAACCTCTGCCAGGAGCAGGGGGGCCAAAACATTTCCGTCAAGAAGCTGAATAATGGCGTAGGATACTAAAATCCATATGAATTCCGACTCAAAACCCCATTGAAAATAAGCAACCAGAGCTACTGGTATTGTGGCCACTGCTGCTCCAACATAAGGAATAAGTACAGAAAATCCCACAATGGCCCCAAGAAGCATGGAATACTGAAGCTTCAAAAGGGTAAAGACTACAAAAGTCACAGTCCAGACAATAATAATCTCCCAGGTTTTTCCCCGGACATAGTTAGCAATCTGACCATTAACATCTTCCCAGACCTTAGTAGCCAAAGATCGGTCTCTGGGCAAAAAGCCGGAAAACCAGCCTAAAATCTTTCCCTTGTCCTTTAAAAAGAAAAAAACCAGAAGCGGGACAATGATCAGATATACCAGCAGTGTTATCAGCCCTACAACAGAAGCTACAGAAAGAGAGAGAATATTCTGGGCAAGCTTGCCGACTTCGCCTCTTATCACAGAAAATATCTCAAAGACCTGCTCTTCTGAAATAAACTTTGGATAATGTTCAGGCAACTGAAGAAGAAGGTTTTGTGTTTCACTGATCATTACAGGCAGCTGCTGCACAAGCTGAGTGACCTGCCCGGTCAACATAGGCACAAGCCAGAAAATGCTGAAAAACAATATACACATAAAAAACAGAAAGGTAATGATAATGGCTGCAAACCTTGGCATCCCTCTTGTAGTAAGCTGCTTAACTAATCCATCTAAGAGATATGCTATTATCAAGCCTGCAAAAAAAGGAATAAGCATTTTGCCGAAAAGATAAATCACCCCAAATCCTGTAAGCAGCAGCATAGTCAGAATGACCACCTGGGGATTGTTAAAATGCTTTTCAAACCATATTTTGATTAACTGCATGAAAAATTGCCTGATTTATAATTTTTTTTTCGCTCTATCTGAAAATTCCTGCATCTTATTTTTAAGCGTCCCACCCGGGCATACCCGGGAACGAACCTGCGAGTAACTTTAAATTACCTCAGCGCGAGAGAGATTGCCGCGCTCAAAGACTCTCTCGCAATGACAGCTTACAGC
>JBHEPK010000195.1:3138-3507 GCA_046260325.1 Desulfonatronovibrio sp. | reverse complement strand
AGCTTTATGAATAAGAATGATTTTCTTATTGTGGGATGCAGTCCCAGAAAAGGCGGCAATAGTGATTATGCTGCTCACAAAATTATGGATCTAACCATGCATAAAGGCTTTGATCCGGAATTGTTATTTTTGCGTGATTATAAAATTTCACCTTGTCTTGGGTGTCACCAATGCGCAGAATCAAAGGATTTTTCATGTATCCTTGATGATCAGGATCAGTGTCGAAAACTCTTAGATAAGATTGATAATGCAAAAATGGTTTGCTTTTGTTCACCAATTTATTTTTATCATATTCCTGCAGGATTTAAGGCTCTTATTGATAGGGGGCAAAGTTTTTATGAAAGGTGGATGCAAAAGGGCATTAAAGAA
>JBHEPK010000195.1:0-2916 GCA_046260325.1 Desulfonatronovibrio sp. | reverse complement strand
GATCTCAAAAATGATCTCAAAGAAAATTTGGAGTTACAGACAGTTTTAAGAGAATTTTGTGAAAAAAATGTTCTTCATTAGGTCAAGGTTTTTTGCTCATATTATCGGTAAAAGATGCCAGGTTTGCTCCAGAGTACTGGAGGGTGTGCATCATGGCATAATGTTGTGCAGTAATTGCTCGGATCAATTAGCTCCGAGAAAAGGGGGATACTGTGCCATGTGCGCCCGGGTATATGCCTTGGATGATGAATCCACCCACCTGTGTTTAGACTGCAGGCTGAAGCCTGTCCTCTGGAACGCGATAGCATTTTATGCAGTATATCAGGGTCTTCTCAGGGATATGATTATCAGGTACAAGTTCAATGCTGATCTTGGGCTTGGCAGTGTCCTGGGAAGTCTTCTTTATGAAGCTGCTTCAAAACATCATTATGAATATATGGACTGGATAATTCCTGTGCCCCTTCATTATAGAAGACTGCAAAGCAGAGGATTTAACCAGAGCCTGGAGCTTTCCAGGATACTGGGGAAAAAGACCAAGCTTCCGGTACTTAAAGATGCCTTGGTAAAAATTCGTCATACACCTCCTCAGAGTTCCATGGGGAGGAAGTCAAGACTGAAAAGCCTGAAGGGAGTTTTTCAAGTAAGAACAGATATTGTCAGAAATTCCAGGATAATACTGGTGGATGACATAATGACAACAGGCTCAACTTTGAAGGAATGTTCCAAGGTTCTTCTTAAAGCGGGGGCTGCAGATATAAGAGTGGCAATTCTATCGAGAGCAGTATGAAAATTATTTTTTCTAATTATATGTCTTGACTATATTCAATCTTTGTGTGTAGTAATCTCTTTTCCATTTTGGGAGGTAAAAATGTTTGCAATAATAGAAGCTGGTGGAAAGCAATTCCGAGTTCGTGAAGGACAGCAGGTAAAGGTGGCCAAACTTGCAGATGAGGCCGGATCTGAAATTGTCATTGACAAGATCCTGGCTGCAGGGACTCAGTCAGAAGTTAAGTTTGGAGAGCCTTATGTTGAAGGGGCCAAAGTAGTCTGTGATGTTTTAAGTCACGAAAGAGACAAGAAGATCATTGTTTTCAAGAAAAAAAAGCGCAAAGGTTACAGTAAGAAACAAGGGCATCGCCAGGATTTTACCAGATTAAGGGTAAAGACCATAGAGGCATAGTCCGGGGAGGATTTTGAAATGGCACATAAAAAAGCTGGTGGTAGTTCCAGAAATGGAAGAGACAGTCAAGGTCAGAGAAGAGGCGTAAAAAAATATGGCGGTCAGTTAGTCAAGGCAGGAAATATTCTTGTAAGGCAGCTGGGCACAAAAGTTCATCCTGGTGAAAATGTAGGCCTTGGCAGAGACTATACACTTTTTGCTCTGATTGATGGGCATGTAAAGTATGAAAAATTCACCCGTCAAAAAAGAGTCAGAACCAGAGTCTGTATTGTTCCTGCTGCAGTCTAATTTATCTTAGTCCGGAATTTAATTTTTCTAAAAGCCGCCTGATTTTCAAGGCGGCTTTTTTTTTAGGAATATGGTGAGCCATGAGATTTGTTGACGAAGCCGTTATAACTGTTCGTTCAGGCAGGGGTGGCAATGGATGTGTTTCTTTCAGAAGGGAAAAATACATACCGAGGGGAGGCCCTGATGGTGGAGATGGTGGAAAAGGGGGAGACGTATATTTTCAGGCGGATGAGAAGCTCCTGACTTTATATGATTTTCGCCATAAACGTATCTATGAGGCCCAGAACGGTCGTCCTGGAATGGGCAAGCAAAGGGCTGGCAGAGGTGGCGACGATCTGGTTGTACATGTGCCTCCCGGAACTCTTGTCTATGAAGCGGGCGAAGACCATGAAAGCCTTGTAGCAGATCTGGTCAAAGATGGAGAAAAGATAGTTATTGCTAAGGGTGGAATTGGTGGAAAAGGCAATACTCACTTTAAGTCCTCGACAATGCGTGCTCCCCGATTTTCTCAGCCAGGAGAAGAAGGGCAGGAATTAAAACTTCGTCTCGAACTTAAGGTTATAGCTGATGCAGGCCTGTTAGGTCTTCCCAATGCCGGAAAATCCACTTTAATTTCTCAGATATCAGCTGCTAAGCCCAAGGTTGGATCTTATCCATTTACCACCCTTACTCCAAACCTTGGAGTTATGGATGATGATAAGGGCAGAAGGATGGTCATAGCGGATATTCCTGGCCTCATTGAAGGAGCTCACGAGGGGCACGGGCTGGGAGACAGATTTCTTAAACATGTGGAGCGCACGAGATTTCTGGTCCATATATTGAGCATTGAAGACATAAATCCGGAAAATCCCTTAGATGGGTTTGAGCTTTTAAATAAAGAACTTGAAAAATTTTCTTCAGAGCTTGGGAAAAAAGAGCAAATTCTGGTCATAAATAAGATTGACCTTGTAAACCAGGATCAGTTGGATATAATCCAAAAAAATATTCTGAAAAATAAATTTGAGGTTTTCTTTATTTCTGCACTTGAGGGAACCGGGCTTGAAGATTTAGTGCAGGTTATCTGGGAAAAGTTTTATGCTTCACAGCCAAACCACAATTAGAAAACCAGACCTGGTGCAGGCTTTACCAAAGAACAGAAAAATGTGTTGAGCTGCTTTTAAAATATTATATATAAACATAATGAGATTTTAGATGGGTATTTCAGCGGAACAAAGACTTAAAATTGTGCAGAATGCCGGAAGGGTATTAATTAAGATTGGAAGTGCTGTTTTGACTGATGACGATGGATTGGATCTCAGAGTGATAAACAGGCTGGTAGATCAAATTGCCCTTCTTCATGATCGTGGTATTGATGTAATAATTGTTTCCTCTGGTGCAGTAGCTGCCGGCCGTAATGTTCTTTCTTCCTGCAAGGGCAAGGATGACCTGGTATTTAAACAGGCTGCCTC
>JBHEPK010000194.1:0-3512 GCA_046260325.1 Desulfonatronovibrio sp. | reverse complement strand
GTTCCGGGTAGTCCCCTTCAAATGTGGTGGAGCCCCAGCCGATGGCGGTGAACATTGTTTCAAAGGGTACATAATCATCAACCTGCATCAGTCCGGAAATGGGGGTCATGGAAGAAGGTCCTGCCAGCTGCAGCAGGGCGATATCGTTATTAGTAGTAGAGTTGTCATATTCCTTGTGGCGCAGGACTCGGCGTATTCCGATGCGCTCATACCGGCCGGGAGGTGCTGTCAACGAAGTTGTGCCCAGGACAGCATGAAATGGAGTGTAAAAGCTGGTTACGCAATGGGCGGCGGTGAGCACCCATTCAGGGGCGATGAGAGTGCCTCCGCAATTATGACCCGCGTACAGATCAGGATATCCGGAGTCGTAATTTAGCGACACCATCCAGGGATATCTGGTGTCGTCTTCTACAGGTTCGCCGCCTACGATTTTTGGAATGCCCAGTGACTTTACCTGTTCCGGATTTTCTGATGAAAGGGCATTGCCGGTAAAAGCGACCATTATTACCAGCACCAGAGAGCAAAGACAAACAAGCTTGTTCATGTTCAAAAACCTCCTTTTATTTATAGTTGTTGACTCATCAGGATAATGAATCAGAAAGATAAAAAAGTTCAGCAAGATTATTGCCCAGTTCAAGAACAATGACAATAAAAAATATAATATGAAAATATTACTGGCTGTTGCCGGACAAAATGGATATGTCCACAAGAACAGAGATGCATAACCATTCAGGACTATGCATCAATTATATGACCATGCTGGATTTGATTATCAACTGATTAATAAGGACATAAAGGAGGTAGAGACGTGAGTTTATCAGCTACAGGAACTTGTTTTTCGGATGCCGCCCTCAAAAATCACAGAAAAACGGCTGGGCTAAGGCCGAACATGAATTTTTCTTTTTGGGCCATGAAACTTGCTTGGGCCATATTTTTCATTTTTGGGATCAATTCCTTTGCCCTGGCTGATGAACCTGATCTCCTGACTATCAACTGGCAGGATCCTCCAGCGAACATCCTTCCTGAAACCGAGCTGGAACAGATCCGTCAACTGGATATGATATGGCGGATTAACTTTAAAACGGGTGTTAATCCAGGCGGCAACACCGCAGCCCTTAGTGCAGTGCATCCAGAAGAAGAAAATCTGGAGGGGTTCTGGAATTTTGTAGACCATGAATTTGTTCCTTCGGACTTGCTGGATTTGCCCGTGAGAGCGGCATCATGGGCAAGTGAGGATTATCTTGTCTCTATCCTGGAGGAAGAGGATGAAAGTCTGTTCATGGCTGGTACGAATAAAAACACCGGCCGGACCTTTATAGAAATGGACCCCCTTCCGGTAACCGGTAATGTCCTGGCCTTGTCACCGGATGCTTCCAAGCTGCTGATTCTGGCCCCTTACACCCGGGAGCAGCTTATGCTTATACTTAGTCCTGACAGCCAAAACCTGGTTAAACGCAGGGCTGAAATTTCAGAGCGCGAATCCACCAAAGTTAAAACCATCAAGATCCCCTCGAAAATGGCAGCTTATGATGAACATAATGACCTGGAAGTTACCGCTGAAGACTCAGTTCTTCTGCTGGTGGACTTGAATAATATGCAGGTACATGAGCTCATTGTTATAGAAGCTGCTTCCTTTATTCCAACGGCTTCATTCAGCCCGGATGGGAAAAATCTGGCTGTGGTCCACAACTATATGGGTGATGAGATAGAGAGCATTGTCCGACAGGGCAGTTTTGTTCAATCTTTGACCCAGGTCCAGGTTCAGGATGCCCTGGGGCTGGTACATCCTGAAGAAAATCCTCTGCATACCAACAGCAGTGTACTGTTCTTTGATGTTCAGAATCCCGAAAACCTGCCCCCAAGGACTGTGGAGGCCAGGGAAGTTCCTGGATTTTATCCCAGGTTTCATGATTATTTTAAGCCGGAGTGGAGCCCTTGCGGTGACCAGGTGGTCTTGATGACGGTTCACCCTGCTACTCTTGAAGGCAGAGAAATGCCGGTTTATTTTGAAACCGAATCTTCAAGCTACCTGGTTCTAAACACGGATCTTGAGGTCAGACACATCATAGACACTGCACCCTTGAGCTATCCCGGGCAGGTTGCCAGAGCAGTGTGGCTTAGCAGTCAGGAAATGATTTTTACCCTCATTGATGGCATGGACCACGCGGTTTATAAATATAATCTTCATAACGGCACTCAGACAAAACTCTATAAAAATGGAGTTATCAGCTCCTCTTTGCTGCTCCCGGATCAACGCTCAATGTACATGATAGTCCAAAGCGCGGCCAGTGCTTCTGAGCTCTGGACCATCAATCTGGACAGTGGAGAAGCCTTGCAAGTCACGGAAATGAATAAAGATATCAGCCGGGGCGCCGGAGTTTCTGTTCATCCCGTGGAATTCACATTAGAAAGCGGCAAGGTGAAACTTGGATACTGGTTCGCCCCGAAAGACATGGCCTGGCCGCCCAGAAATGAACAGGTGGTTTTCTGGCAGGCTGGAGGCCCTGGCAGTCCTATGCTCAACACGTGGAGTTACCGTGTGGAATATCCTTTGACCCTTTTGCCCAGCATGGGCATTAGTGTACTCATGATTCCTCTGCAGGAAAGGCCAGGCTTGGATTCGGAAAACTGGAAAGAACTGGCCAATGGTCAAAACTTTGGAAATGTGGACATTGACCAAATGGCGGAGATAGCCCTGCAGCTCAAGAACAATGGCTGGGCTTCAGGCCGGGGTGTGGGCATAACCGGTTGTTCTTACGGTGGGTATATGACTTCCCAGAGTATTGTCCGGTATCCGGATCTCTGGGATGCGGCTGTAACCCAGTGCAGCCTTCTGGATCTGCATACAGAGTTTCAAATGGGTTATGCTGCCCATGTCGCCTATCTCATGGGCAGTGTTCCCTGGATGGCCAGGGAACATTATTTTCAAGCCTCCCCCGGGTTTCATGGAAGCAAAGTCAAGACACCCACACTTGTTTTTCATGGGGTGGATGACTTTCTGCCCGTGGGCATAGCCCAGAATTTCTTTTATGACATACATGCCGCTGGTACTCCGGCCAGGATGCTCAGATTTCTGGGTGAGGAACATGGACTGAACCAGGATGCCAATGCATTTTATGCCGCCCAGGAGCAGATCAGATGGTTCAGGAATTACCTGCAGTAAAGTTTTATGCGCAATATAGGTTTTGACAATAAAACGTTCAGCAAAAGGAGATGGCAATGGTTAAAAACTGGTTGAGGAAAATCATTTTATTCCTGGTGGCCGCAGGTTTTCTGGCTTTCCTTGCACCGACCCCGGAAGCCGTGTCCGGTGACAGGTTTCCGGGCAGAATAATAGGAGGGCATGAGGCTGCCCAGGGTGCCTGGCCCTGGATCGCCTACCTGGATATTGAATCCAACGGCGAAGAATACCAGTGCGGAGCTTCACTCATAAGTCCTGAATGGATGATAACGGCGGCGCACTGCACCATGGACGCCGATTCCATTACAGCCATTATGGGACGGCACAATAT
>JBHEPK010000193.1:0-3593 GCA_046260325.1 Desulfonatronovibrio sp. | reverse complement strand
CTTTGGACATATAATGTGCAGCCCAGCTCCCAGCCTGGATTTCCCAGCATGTAGGGATATAATCTTTAATAAAGGGATTAAAATCACGTTTCAGCAGTTTTTTTATAATCAATTTCCCAGTATAACTTTGAGTCTCATTTCTCCCCATGACATTACTTACTTTTACCTTGATACTACTCAGGCTCTCAATCTCAGCACTGATCTTCTCCATCAGATTCCAGCGCCTTTCCCCGTAAGACTTTATCGCTTTATATCCCAGAATTTCTCTTGCAGTAACAACACTTTTTAAAGCCATGGGCTGGTCTGTTTTCTTCTGACAATAAGTGGAACTCACATACCCGAGAAGAACCATAAGAACATCCAGGGTAAACAGATTAAAGCATTGTATAACCTCAAAGCTTGGGGCTATAACCCTGATTTCCCCGGCGCTGGGTTGTTTAACCTCAAATACCCAGTCACCTCTTTGTTCAATCCAGCCCCCTGGCTTATCCTTAAAATCCTCGCCTCCACAGAGTATGGCCCTGACAATAACACTGAGCACGCTGTTATTGGGTACAGGGGCTATCCCCTCGCGGAAGATAGCCTCTGTATCAGGATCAGCCATGGGCTTTTCTGTGTTTAGTATATCCCTGCACCTCTCGGTAGCAGTTCTAAGCTTTTGGGTTAGATCCGGGTCATCAAACTTAATATCCAGAAGCTCGGGGTAATTCAGCTCAATATCGAAGTTACCCTGCTGCAGTTCCCAGTAGCTCATTAAAGTCTCAAATAGCTGATCCTGGAGCTTCATTATTTAGAACCTCCCCAGCTGTCTGCGATTTCTGCCTCAACAAGTCCTTCAGTAAAAGCTTCCGGAAATACCTTGAGCATCCCGGCTGTCATGGCTTCTATGAGGATATCCTTAGCCTGCTCTGCATATTTCGCAGCTGTATCCAGAACAATTTCATCATGGACGATATGCACAATCTTTATATCCAGGCCGGACTCATCAATGCGTTTATCCAGCAGAGCCAGTGCAGCCAGAAGCACTTCCGCAGCACTGCCCTGTACAGGCACATTTTTAGACTGGGTATAAGCCCTTTCCGGTATAAGTTTTTCAACTCTGCCCATACGGGTTTTGGCTATACCAATATTATGTCCTTCTCTGGTAGTCTTAGCATGCCAGATGTTAATGCGCGGGTACTTGGTAAAATAAGCTTCCTTGGCAGCTTTTGCCTCTTTTGAAGTCATTTTTACGCCATAACTGTTCCGGGCATATTCAGCCAGACTCTTAGCACCCATCCCGAACACAAGGCCAAAATTTACTGCCTTGGCTGCGCTTCGTTCCTCTTTGGTTACTTTCTCAAACGGCACTCCGGATATAGCAGAGGCAGTAAGTTTGTGCAGGTCATGGCCTTTCTCGTAAGCCTCCAGCATAGTAGGCTCCCCGGATATCATGGCCAGAACTCTCAGTTCCACCTGGCTATAATCAGCAACCACCAATTTTCTTCCGGCTGGGGCACTAAAAAGGCAGCGATATTCCTGGGTCTTGGGGATCTGCTGCAGATTAGGTTTGGAGCAGGTAAAACGCCCACCCCTGGCTGCACCAATAATATAGCTTGGATGAATACGCCCTGTTGCAGGATTAATATAATCCAGCATAGTACTTCCAAATGATTCGGTAAGTTTCTTAAGTCTCTTGTATTCAGCTAAGGGCTCAACAAGCGGGTTATCTGCAAACTGCCTTATGGTATCTTTATCTAAGCACAAATCACCACTTTTGGTGCGCTTCCATTTCTTAAGTGTTTTACTGGGAAGAACACCCTTGTAAAAATCAGAGAGTTGTTTGGTACTGGATATCTTCACCTCTATAATCAGACTATCCTTAAGTCTTGCCTCTGCATTTTTGAAGTCTTCACTAAGGCTTTTTACAAGCCTCTGGTGGCCCAGAACATCAAAGTTGAACCCTGTGTGAGCCATGCGCATAACAGGTCTCTGTGCGGCTCTCAGAAGCTTGTAGAGGCCACTTCTATTTCTTTTTACTATGAGTTCACTTAATATCCCATAAAGCTCTTTTACCAGCCAGGCATCAAGTGCGGCATACCGAAGTTGTTCCATGCTGAGCTCTGTAGCTCCCCAGTCTGACACCTGTTCATCTTTGGAGATATCAAACTTCAGGTATTTTCTGGTCACTTCCTTCAAGCTGGAATTGCCATTGTTAACTGCATTGTCCATAAGTCTGGTACAATCCATAAAGGGAAGATCAATTCCAGCATGATAAAGATGGGACATCTCAAATACAGCGTTATGGGCTACAAGCTTTCTTTCCAAGACAGGCTTTAGAATATCCATACCAATCTTAGGAACATCAAATACAAAGACCTTTTCAGAATTAGCACAAAACTGGGCCAGGCGTATCTGGGACAAATGCGGACTCAACCCTGCCTGTGGATGCTTGCTGTACCTAACTATTTTACTCGTTTCGATATCAAAGCCGATTTCTTCCTGGGTATTTAAGTCTGTATCCACAATGTCCTTTGCCCTTTGGGGATCAGTCACATATTCAAATTCAAACTCCGGTCTTCTGGGTTTGGGAGCAGCCTTTTTTACCGGCTCGGGAATGGTTGCGATTACTGGGTTATTTACGTTTTTTCTTTCTGCCATTAACTGTTGTAGTCTATTCATTTTATTAACCTCTTCCTTCTGCTTTTTTCTGACCTTCTATGTCAGCTGATTCAAATTTATGAAACGCCCTGTGAAACAATAAAAACTGGTTGCCTTTTCCCTGTCCGCCCCTGTTTTTTATAAGCTCAAGCCGGGCATAAACAGTGGCCCCTTCACCGCCCACAGGGTGGTCTTCTTTAAAATCCGCAAGTTTTGTAACAAAATCTGTGGCCTGCTCAGAGTCTTTTACTTTAGTGGTGAACACTTCCCAGGCGTCCTTTTCAGCCTTGCCACCATCGTTCTTGGCTGGTTCAGAGTATAAAACCATAATGCAGTCTGCAGCATGGGCTACTCTGTTGGAACCTCTAATGGCATTCATGGTAAATTCCTTGCTCTGAAAAGTACCTTTCTGTTCCTCCTTGGTTACATCGGAGATAGCCAGTACAGCTACATTTAAGTCCCTGGCCAGCTGTTTCACTCGTACAGCCAGTTCTGAGATCTTGATGGTCTCATTAGGTCCCATATCCATGGCTTCTATCCCGGTATTTAAAAGCTGCAGGTAATCTATTATTACCAAAAGGGGCTCGTCTTTGCTCATTTTTCTGGAGGCCCGGATCATACTAACCATACTCTCAAGCCTGGACGGGGTTGTATTGTAGCTGCCTTCTACAACATAAATGTTGGGGGCAACCTTTTGCTGATATTCTTCAGCCACGTCTCCAACCTGTGCCGCAGTCTGATCTTTGATTTCTTTGTACGGAGACATGATTTTAGCACTGTTCATCTCTCCCATCCTGGATATGGCATTGACATATATATGCTCCGTACTCATCTCCATGGATACAAAGATAACCGGAATACCGCACATGGCGCTGTAGTCACTGATCTGTTCAGACAAGGTGGTTTTCCCACCCCCTGGAGGACTCACAAGTACGTACATGCTGCCATTAGCC
>JBHEPK010000192.1:879-3617 GCA_046260325.1 Desulfonatronovibrio sp. | reverse complement strand
ATGAAAACCCAGGATTGTGGATTCCTGACCACCATGCTGAGTTGCCGAACTGGTGAAGACACTTCCGACTTTTCCAATAAGAGCTCCAGAGGCCCAGAGCTTGCCGGTAGCATCAAGGAATTGACGCATCTGTCCGCACATATTTCCAAACCTTGTAGGCGTTCCGAAGATTATAGCTGAAGCCTCATCAAGTTCATCCACTGTACATACTTTAACCTGCTTCATTTTTTCCTGAGCCTGGGCTGCACCCATTTTTTCCAGGACATCGTCAGATAATGTCTCTGGAACTCTACGCATATCCACTCTGGCTCCCTGTATCTGGGCTACGCCTTCAGCCATGGCCTGGGCCATGGTATGTATATGTCCATACATGGAATAATAAACAATCTTGACTATCATTTATCTTCTCCTTCCAAAACCAAATAATTTCTTTATCCTGTTGATCAGTCCGCATCCCTTTGCAGGAGCCTGGACCGCATTCATGCCCAGCCAGATTCCATGGGTTGCTGCTACTTGAAAATCTTTAGTAGCGGCAAATTTCTTCCCGCCCTTTAACAATGCCACGCCCCTGTTATGAAAAGCTTCAGCAAAATCATTTTTCATGGTAAGGGCAGTTGTAAAATCTTCCAGGGCATCATCAAGCTGATAGTCATCAAGACGGGCCAGACCTCTGTCATTAAAGACTTCCGGCCAGTCCGGCTTAAGATCTAATGCTGCGTTAAGGTAATAAATTGCCTTTTGGGGAGCATCATAAGCTGTGCCGTTCCACAGGGCATCAGCCTTATCCCTCCATGCAACTGCTTCTGATTGGTTCTGACCGGCTTGGTTATTTTTTTTCTGATTATCTGCTTCCTGCATCATTTTTTCCATATCTTCCTTGATAGCTTGTTTCTCCTGGTTAAGCTGATATATAACAGCATCCTTCTCATCTATCCGAGCCTGATAATCAGCTTCTTTAACAGAAAATTCCTTTGTCTTAGATTCAACCGAATTTATCCTGGATTCAAGATTATTTCTAACCTTTTCAGCAGCAGCTATGGCTTCATCCTTTTTAGACAACTGCTCCTCGGCCTGCTGTTTCATTTTTTCAAGCTCAGATTTCTTTATATCGAAATCTTTTTCTTTATCAAGAGCAGTCTTGAGATCTTGTTCTTTATTTTTCAGCTCTTTTTCCAGATTAATTTTTTCCTGGGAGACTTTATCTAAATCTGACTCAATTTTTTTTCTGTCCTTATCAGCACTTTCCAGCTCTAATCCTTTCTGCTCTACCTTGGCTTCAAACTTATCCAGCTCAGACAACAGCTTCTCCATCCTTTTAATAAGCTGGGCCTTAGTTTCCTTCATGGTAGGGGTTTTTCTTATTCCAGAACCAGAAGTTGCTTTACTTTGCCCGGCAGATTTTTTTGCTGCACTATCGGGTCCAGATTTAGCCTTGGAATCAGTCCTGGAAATATTGATTTCCTTTTTAACTCTGGCTTCTGTCTGATCATTGATCAGGCTTTTCAAAGCTTCATTATCCTGCTTACCGGCATTTTTTCTGCTTGTCTGCTTGGACATGTCAAATCCTTTTAATTTTTGTTATCACCCTGTGTACATTAGAAAAATTATCCACGGCCTTCAATCCGATTAACCATTTCCTTGGAAAAAGCCTGATAGTCCAGACAACCCGAAGACTTGGAATCAAGATCGCATACGCATCTGTTGCTCAGATTAGCCTTGTTAATTGTTGTATTTCTACGAATAATGGTCTTGAAAACCATGTCACCAAAGTATTGATCAATGGCCTTCATTACTGTTTTTCCGGCTTTGGTTCTGGAATCCATCATGGTTACCAATGCGCCGAGAAGCCTTATACCTGATCCTGTATCATCCCTTACAAGATCTATTGCCTGGATAAGATGATCAACTCCCTGCAGGGCATACACAGACTCGCCTTCGATGGGAAGGACATAGTAATCTGAAGCTGCAATTGCATTGGTTATCAGAGACCCTTCAATCTGGGGTGGACAGTCAATAAGTATATAATCGTAACTCTTTTCAAGACCTCGCAGTTTGTTCTTAAGGCCGTAGATTCTTTTGGCTGAATTAGGGGGAAGAGTTGAAATCAGTGTATAAGAATTGAGATTGGTGGGAACGAGATCCACCTGGGCAGGTGTGGAAACAACGCACTGACTAATGTTAAGATCCTTGTCTGAAAGCAGATCACCTACTGTCTTTTCATGTTCAAAAGGGTTCATCCGGCTGAGGGTCAGAGTTGAATTTCCTTGAGGGTCAAGGTCTACAACAAGCACTTTCATTTCTCTCTGGGACAGAGAGCGGGCTGTATTGACCACACTCGTGGTCTTGCCCACACCACCTTTATAATTGGCAAATGATACAATTTTCATTCACTCTCCCAGTACTTACTTATCTGTTTTTTTAAACTTATTGGAAAACCGAATTCAGCATTATTCAAATAATTTCAAATTTATGCAACTGTTCACCACAATGTTGCTTATTAAAAGGATGAACATTTAACAGCGTGTTTAAAAAGTCATTATTAGATAGGCTGTTCAAAAATTCCAAATGCAAGAAGCAAAAAAAGTTCAAGGTCGAGGCCTATTTATGATACGTAAGAGTTTGAACTTTTTGAAGCGACGCAGCAATTGGGAGATTTGGGGCAGCCTGTTATGTTTACTCAACTCTTTTTAGCTTTCCTGAATAAACTCAAACAAGCTCTTTAGTCAACTTTTTTAATT
>JBHEPK010000192.1:0-870 GCA_046260325.1 Desulfonatronovibrio sp. | reverse complement strand
CTCATCAATCCTGATATTTTTCTTTCTACTGATGCAGGGGTGCGCCATTCATCCCGTTGACTCGGGCAGATCCCTGCCTCATCCTGCACCTTCCACAAAACTTTCCTTAATGAAACACAGCATTCAGGTGGGAGCCTTCAGCTATTTAGACAATGCTGTCAGGCTCATGAATAATTTAAAAAGTACAGGCCTTGAGGCCTATTACTTTAAGGACACAGACAACCTCTACAAAGTCCGTTTTGGAAACTATCCATCTTACAGTGAAGCAAGGCAAAGGGCTGAAAAACTACAGCAAAGAAGAATAATCAGCAATTTTTTCATAGTTATACCGGAAAGTTACACCGCAGCAAGAAGTCCTGAACCTGGCAGGCATAACCTGCGCAGGGAACTGGTGCGCACAGCTCACGGGTTTATCGGCATACCCTACAGATGGGGAGGAGAGTCTGAAAGGTCAGGTTTTGACTGCAGTGGTTTGACCATGGTTGTCTACAGACAAAACGGACTAAACCTGCCAAGGGTATCCAGGAATCAATACCAGGCAGGACGAAAGATAAACCTTGGTTCTATCCAGCAGGGAGACCTTGTTTTTTTTGCCACTGGAGGTTCCAGGCAGGTTTCTCATGTGGGAATTTATATTGGTGACGGAAAGTTCATTCATGCTCCTGCAACCGGAAAAAATGTGACCATTGAACACATAAACCATCCATATTTCAGAACAAGGTTTGTAGGCGCCAGGACATACATTTAATTCTCAGTATTACAAGCAACTTGAACTGTTTAAACAATAAATTCAGAATATTATGGTTTTGCCATACAGATTGCTTAGGTCGCTTCGCTCCCTTGCAATGACAGGTGTTGAGTAACCATGTC
>JBHEPK010000191.1:258-3642 GCA_046260325.1 Desulfonatronovibrio sp. | reverse complement strand
GGGTTAAATATCATCCAGATGTAAAGTCTGAAGACTTGCTTCGCTTAAGTTCTGTTAGGAAGGCAAAAATCAGGAAGGCTATTAAATGTAAGTTTTTATTCTGGAAGATGACTATTTATTTTTTTGGGTATGGTTATTTCAATAAAAAACTGCTTTAATAAGTTATATTAAAATCATGTTTAAGGCGATCATATAGCTGTTTCAGGGCCAAATACCCTGGATCGTCCTTGTCTGGATAATTTTGCTGATCTTTAAGCGCACCTTCAATAGCACAAAGCAGGCACTCAAAATCCCAGCAGTAAAGCCCAATAGGCCTTTTGCCTTTATATTGATCGATACGGCTGTCCAGCCCAAAAGATTCAGCCATATCACCAGTATATCTCTGTAACTCCTCTAACTCTCTTCCAGTGATTAAAATATTCAGTTTGATGTTTTTTTTGCCTGGTTTCATAGTTTTTACCTCACAACGTCCAGCAGCTTCTCATAGCTGTTGATCAATCTGTACTGGACTGTGCTGTTGCTGATTTTTCAAGATTTTTCAGGGTTAGTATAATTTATGTTTTTTCAGTTTTCTTACCCTGACAATTGCCAGCTCAGGTGTTGCCAGCCTGAGATAAAAAAGCTTGACCTTGTATCCGGAAGACCTCCACTCTGGGATATGTCTTGAATAAGAACGTCCACTCAAGGTTGTTTCAAAAGAAAAACTTTGAGATTTGCGGACACTTGCGAAAATTTCTTCAAAGCAGACCACGTCGTACTGGCACACCAGGACGCGCTGGCCAGTTCCCATATGAACGAACATCCTGGCAACCGTGGCCCTGCCCCCTGAAATCAAGTGGGCATAGGATGATACCTGCTGAAATAAATGACTTTTGCCGGTTCCCCTTGGGCCAAGCTCGATCATAGGGTTATAGTCGCCCAATACGAACAATTCCGGAATTTCGCGCTAAAGTCTGGGGATAATTGACCCCCACTGTCTTTCCCGATCAGGCCAGAGGATGCAATGTGGATATTCCTGGATATCAGGGTTGTATTGAGCAGAGTTCCTGATGGACCGGACAATAGTATCAATAACTTATAACTTTTACTGCTTAGATGCTCCGGTGGTGTAATTTTTGTCTGATTATGACTGTTGGCTTAATATTTCCCAGTGTCCTTTTCTCGCTGAGCCAACTCTTTTCAGGTATCCTTGGTTTTTCAAGTCTTGAATGGTGCGCTGAATATTTTTACGATTTAGGCCTGTCTGTCTTGCCAAATCATTATATGTTATAGACGGATTGGCTTTGATCAGAGACAATATTATTTCCGGCCTGTCTTTTCTATGGACATTTTCAGGGACAGGATAATGCTTTATGTCTTTTTTCAAGGACATTGCTCGTTTTTCAAGGACATTTTCAGGGACATTTTCAAAGACATTTTTTTTATCCAGCGGTCCTGAAATAATGGTTTTCAAATAATCTTCCCCGGCTTCAAACCAGGGATCAATACCGAAAAACTGCCTGGTAAGAGGAATTACCTTGGTCCTGATTCCCATACCCCGGGCATCAACATAACCATAATCACGCATTACTTCCATTATTACTGGATTACGCGGTGTTCTCCGGCCTGCTTTCATCTTTTCTATGGTCATGGAATTAGGTAGAGCTCCGGGGCTGATCACCTCTAAGCGATCATTGTAGCGGGTAATCTCAATATCTACAGATCTGGTCCAATCCCTGTGCACGAGGGCATTCAGCACCACCTCACGAACAGCTTCAACGGGATAGCGCCATGTTTTTTCACGTCTGAAGCTCTGTCCTATTTCATTGCTTTCCTCGGTCAAAAAGGGCTCCATGGTTCGAACAAACTTTTCCACCAGGCCTTCATCAACCAGGGACTTGACCTGACCTTTTTCAACCGACCATCTGCCAACCATGGGTCCATCAAGAACAACATCTAACAGGGCCTGGTATTGTTTTTCAGCAACGGAAAAAGCCATCAGCCTGAGTCCTGTCTGTGGCAAATAACGGCGGGGATTAACTCCAAAAAGGACCATTCCGGCTATGGTACAAACCTCCTGTCCAAGAGAGTCCCTGGTGATAAATCCCAAGCCCTGAAGGCGTTCAGACCATTCTTCTGAAGTAACAGGCACTTCGGGTTCCCTTAGGATATCACGCAAATAATTATCCAGCCTGGCCTGATCCATATTTTTTATGGATGTCCCTGAAACAGGCAACGTCTCCACATGCAGCAGGCCACCTGAATCAAACAAGCGCACAACCTGCTCTCTGGTAGCCAGCTTTGAAGTGGAGCCCATACGGATATAGATATCTTCCCGGTCTTTGTGGCGCAAGACATATGGTTTGGCAGTCCCGGCCGATATGGACAACATGGCTATGCGCTTTCCGTCGTCAACAGGAATCTCCTGGTAGAATGGAATTATGGCCGGATGTATATAGCGGCTGAAAACAGTGTCCATAACCCATTCCTCAACATTGGGCCGGGCCAGGCCGACAATCTCCTTTTCATCTGAAACCCCCAGCAGGATCACACCTCCCTGGAGATTGGCAAAGGCTACTGCTTCCTTGGCAAGCTGTTCCGGTCTGATATTGTCGAGTTTGAACTCAACCCCTGAATTCTCCCCAGCTTCAATTAATTCTAAAAGTTCCTGCTTTTTCATGTGGTATTGTCCGTCTAATTGTTTGAGGAAGGTTTCTTTTTGAAAAACCTTTCATGTCCGGAAACTCTTCACTCAGGTCTTTACTCATTTGGGTTAAAAGACCATCACCCCATTGACTGTTCTTCTGTTTTTCGACAATTTTCTCCGCCAGCTCCCAATACAATTCAATGAGTTCACGATTTACCGAAACAGCCGCTTTAATCTGAGCGGATTTGATACGGGTTTTCAGTTCGCCAAGAAATGCGAAGTAGTCTTTGTCTTGTTTTAACAGGCTCATTCCACTTCCTCCGACTCAATCAAATCAGCAATAAATACGTCTCTGACCATGTTCATCTCTTGCCAGCGCCTGAATTCACGGTTTTTGGCAGACTTCATCCTTCTGATTATGGCTCGCGTATTCACTGTGGGTCAAATACTTCGGTCAAATCCCAAAATGATTCTTCCCAGCCACTAATGCTGCCGTTATCTCCACACACAGGACAACGCCAGAGAATCATTCCAGTCTCAGGGTCAAGAATGCTTTCAATCTCTCCCAGACACGGTTTATGGTTTGGTCGCCGGCGACAGCGAACCTTCTCGTAACCACGCTGTTCCATAATGTCGGCGGTAATCTCTTGTACAATCGCAGCGAAGTGTTCAGCAATACGAAGTGCGGGGCCGGACTTTGGCGCTATGGAACCATCCGAATTTAAAAAGTGCTTCAAATTGACTACCCACGTATCAGC
>JBHEPK010000191.1:0-248 GCA_046260325.1 Desulfonatronovibrio sp. | reverse complement strand
AATCATTTTTTGATATTGTGTATTGTGTTTTTTTGCTTCTTTCTTAAAAAAATCGACACTCGTCTTGCTCAGCGAAATTGTTACCTTGATGGTTTCGTCTTTTAGTGCAAGTTCTCCTGGAGAAGGAAGAAAGTCGGAGACAACCTTAACTTTCCCCATAGGCTCATCCGTGTATTTGGTTTTCTCTTTCATATATTTTTTCTTTGCTTCCTTGGGGTCGCCCTTTAATGGGCGACCCTAATCCAACC
>JBHEPK010000190.1:3170-3671 GCA_046260325.1 Desulfonatronovibrio sp. | reverse complement strand
GCATAGTCCGGTTCAGTCATTTTAAAGACTGACTACAAAAGGCTTGATAATTTGGACAGGATTAAACTTCTCTCAGAGCATGCACGTTAGTCTTGCCGCTACTGCGTTTTTTACTGCTTTGAGAATTCGTGCAGTGAAACGTCCACTCAAGTGAGTGCCGTACTGGTGTTTAGTATTTTTAAACAGGCAAGTAAGGACTTTTTCTACGCTGTTATAACATCCTTCCGCAGGTATAGCCCAGATATAGAGCCCCAAACCCGAGAATATTCTGTCCCATTATATTCAGGCCGAGTTTAACCCATTGAACATCCTGAATCAGCGCTGAACATTCAAAAATATACGTGGCAAAGGTGGTAAAGGCGCCCATGAATCCTACCAGTAATATCAGCCGCATATGAGCGGGAATAAGCCCTCGTTCATAGGCTATAACCCAGACCAGACCAAACATGAAGCATCCCAAAATATTCACAAGCCAAGTAGCCCATGGAAAACCCGGCCCCA
>JBHEPK010000190.1:0-3160 GCA_046260325.1 Desulfonatronovibrio sp. | reverse complement strand
ATGCAAGGAATATAAAAAGCCAGGGATTTCGTATCAACAGAAACATTAATCCAAGGTTGGCCGGCGACTACGGTGAATAGTTACAAATATTTTTTAAGTTCATAGATGGCGATGCTTATGTCGTTGACTATGATGATTATCATTAAAAGGTGACCATTATGAAAACAATGAAAAGACAGCCATCTCATCCTGGATATATTCTGAAGAAAGATTATCTGGAATCACTTGATATTTCAATTACCAGGATGGCTGAAATTCTGAACATATCCAGAAAAACCCTGTCAAAGATTCTGAATGAGCGAGGCTCTGTAACTCCAGATATGGCGCTCAGGCTTTCCCGGGCCTTAAGCACAACACCGGATTTGTGGCTCAACCTTCAGAAGAACTATGATCTTTGGCAGGCAGAACATCTTTCCAGTGACTGGAAAGATGTTCGCCCCCTACCTTCACAAGTTTTGCATCCAGTTTTGTAAATTTAATAATGTTATTACTTGATTTTCAGTTCAGGACCTCTGCTATGGCCCATAGCAGAGGTCATTCCTCTTGCTGTAAAGACTGACTTCAAAAGGCTGGTCAATTTCATGAGGATTAAACTTTTACCTGAGCATGCACGTTATGTCTTGACCCTGCCAAATTTTTAGTTCCAGCATTGAAAACAAACCGCTCATTTCAGTTGAATATTGTTGCTTTGAGAGGCAATTTAATTTAGCCAAGAAGTTCTTCTATCAAAAAAAAGCCCTTAGTCTTATTATTTTCCAGATACCTTAAAATATAAACAGAGAAACAAAAGTGATTGATATGGATGATAGATTAAATATTCCGCCTTTTTCTGAGCAGAGAATTCTTGTAGTTGAGGACAGCAAAATATTTTCATATGTTTTGCGCAATGCTGTAAAGCAAGAACTGGGAATTGATGCTGAATTTTGCGTAAGTTACAAAGAGGCCAGGCTGCTTCTTGAAAATGAGCCTGACAGGTTTTTTGCAGCCCTGATTGATCTTAATCTGCCTGATGCACCAGACGGACAGATTGTTGATCTGGTTGTGGGTAAAGGAATTCCATCCATTGTTTTTACAGGAGAATACTCTGAGGCTCTGCGCGAATCAATGTGGGGAAAACGGATAGTTGATTATGTGCTCAAGGATAATAAAGAAAACGTTCAGCAGGTGATGGAGACCATAAAGCGTCTGCACAGTAACCTGGGTATGAAGATTCTTGTGGCTGACGACTCGGCCTTGAGCAGAAAAATTATCCGCGATCTTCTGGAGATATGGAATTTCACTGTCCTGGAGGCAAAAGACGGCGGTGAAGCCCTGTCAATTATCCATGATGACGATTCAATAAATATGCTCCTGACTGATTATAATATGCCGGTTATGGATGGTGTTCACCTGGTGCGGGAGGCCAGGAAGAAATTTTCCAAAACGCGCCTGCCTGTAATCGGTTTGTCCGGAATGGGCAGGGCCGCAGCCTCAGCTCATTTTCTCAAGGCCGGGGCCAACGACTATATTCATAAGCCTTTCCTGGCTGAGGAGCTTTACTGCCGGGTCAGACATAATATAGAAACTTCAGAATACATTAAATTGATAAGAGAAATGGCAGAGCGTGATTTCCTGACCGGACTCTTCAACAGAAGGGCTTTTTTCAGCATTGTTAATAAAATGTTTGCCGGTGCACAGAGGGGAAATAAGAGTATAGTAGTGGCCATGATGGATATTGATCACTTCAAGAAATGCAACGATACTTTCGGCCATGACGCAGGAGATGATGTTATTTGTTTTGTGGCAGATGCCATTTCAAAGCGGGTCAGAGAGTCTGATATTGTTGCCAGGTTTGGAGGTGAGGAATACTGTGTTGTTTGTTTGGACATGGATAAGGAAAGCATCAATCAGGTATTTGAAGAAATCCGGACCAACATTGAGAACTCTTTGATAGTTGTTGGTGAGCATGAAATCAGGGTCACGGTGAGCATCGGCGTTTGCACCACACTCAAAGACAGTCTGGATGAAATGATCATCACTGCGGACAGGATGCTTTATCAGGCCAAAGAAAAGGGACGCAACCAGGTCATGGTAGATGCGAAAAAATAAGCATGAATGGAGCCGGCATCCTGCTGGCTATTGTGAAGAAGGCCTTCTGGAAGCAGACCCCACATTGCTTGCTACTAAAACTCTGTCGAAAAAAGCAAGAAAATATCAGGCAAAGGAATGCACACTGTTTAATGTCGTGTGGAAGTCTCAATCCAGAAGATCAGCTTTCATGATGCGGTATCTGCTCAAAAAGTCCGGGCATACTGCTTCGTCCAACTATATGTTAGACTATACTGGACCTATAATATCCTGAATTTATTTATAATGTATGAAAAAAAGATTGATTGTCAAAATATTTTTTTGACGATTGGTGGAGGCGGCGGGAGTCGAACCCGCGTCCAAGAACGTTCCACACAGAGCTTCTACAGGCATAGTCCGATTTTATTTCTCGTTTTGAAGTAAGCCTCGAACTGGCATCTTCAAAACCAGTCTCAAATTATCTTATCGTTTATCGCCTTGAGACAGGGCTATAAACGAGCAACCTGATGGGGTGTCGTCGCTTCCATTAGGCTTATCAGGCATGGGCCAGAGGAAACGTGGCTGATCTAAGCAGCCAGTGCGTAATCGTTGTTTTTGGCAACTAATTGTTTGCTGCGTGTTTAACGAGGTCCCCACAGCACCTCGGCCTGCAACCCCGGCTTCTACCATCCCTGTCGAAACCGTTTCGCCCCCTCGTAAAGATGGGAACCTTGGCTGGAACTTTTATATATAACCACAAGTACTTATTTGGCAAGAACAAAATTTCAAAAAAAATTTGAGGTTTTTTAACATTTAATACGCTCTTAAGAAAAAAGGGCCTGAGATCCAGACCCTTTTAAAATTATTATTCCCAGCGAATGCACTCCACGGGACATGTATCTATAGCCTCCTGAATCAAATCCTCAGGCCCGCCGGTTTCTTTGATTACCCTGGCCTTTTCAGTTTCCTCGTCAAAAGCAAAGACCTCGGGACAAAGCTCTACGCATGTCTCACAACCAATGCATTCTTCCTGTTCAAGCACTACTTTTTTACTCATAAAAAAACCTCCAGTTAAACTAAAAAATATTTATCCCTGCCAATGACAGGAATATTT
>JBHEPK010000019.1:11466-22842 GCA_046260325.1 Desulfonatronovibrio sp. | reverse complement strand
AAGGTGAGTTTCATGACAACCTCCGGCTGATAAAGGTTATCCCCAATAAATGAGTAAGGGGTATTGAGTAACAGTGTAATTACTCAATACCTTAATCATAAAAAGGTAGGTCTCAACGGACTACATTGGATTTTGAAGGATTGCTTAAAATCGATAAGTCTTTGAAAATGCTGTGTTTTTGAACTAAGGTGAGTCGCTCTGGACATGAAATTGGCGGAGGGAGAGAGATTCGAACTCCCGGACCCTTGCGGGTCAACGGTTTTCAAGACCGCCGCCTTAAACCACTCGGCCATCCCTCCGCGTTGATTGATAAAGGAATAGCTTGTAAAGCTACGGAAAACTCACAAACCACCTCAATCGCAAACTTTACTTTTTACAGTATCCTAAATATACATGTCAAGAACTGACTTGGACTTTTTTTCGTTTATTGCAAATGTTCACCATATTTTCCACTTTCAGATAAAACAGTAACTTAGAATATTAAAAATGTGTTCATATATGTTTCATGTGGATTTTGACACTATGACAGCTGCTCACTTTTTTGATCTCGAAGAGCCAAAAATGAACAATAAAAGCAATCAAGCTTATGATGCATTAGCCCTCTTTTCAGGAGGGCTGGACTCCATTCTTGCAATAAAGCTGATTCAAACTCAAGGACTGAAGGTACTTGGGCTTCACTTTATTTCACCTTTTTTCGGCCATCCTGAAAAAATAACCTTGTGGGAGGTAAACTACGGGTTATCTCTTTTCCCTGTGGACGTTTCCACTGACTTCGTCTCTATGCTTACTGAAGGTCCGCAAAATGGTCTTGGCAAAATACTTAATCCATGCGTAGACTGCAAAATTTTGATGCTTGCCGCAGCAAAAAACATGCTCACCCAATACCAGGCCAGCTTTATTATTTCCGGAGAAGTTCTGGGCCAAAGGCCCATGTCCCAACGCACTGATACCCTGAATATTATTAAAAGGGATGCTGATGTAAAAAATATTCTGGTTCGGCCTCTGAGCGCCAGACACCTGCGCCCCACTGATCCTGAAAAAAAAGGCATCGTCTCCAGAGAAAAACTAAAGGCATTTTCCGGAAGAGGACGTAAAAACCAGATACGGCTGGCCAAACAGTTCAATATTGACCCCATCCCCACACCTGCAGGTGGATGTCTGCTCACTGAAAAAGAATCCGCCAAACGATATGTTCCTGTACTTGAAAAGAAAAAAGACCCTCAACCAGATGACTTTTACCTGGCCAATACAGGCAGACAATTCTGGAATAAAGATTATTGGCTGTGCATTGGACGCGATAAGGAAGATAATGAACGAATAGCAAAGCTGGCCACAGACAACGACTACCTCATCAATCTCAAATTTTTCCCTGGCCCTCTGGGTCTGGCCAGACCCGTAAACGATAAAGCCTGGCCTGAGGACGTCCTGGCAAGCGCATGTAAAGTTCTGAGCAGATTCTCACCCAGAGCCAGGCAGTCAAACCGCAAGGTTGACCTTGTTGTCCAAAAGGGAAGCTGGGAAAAAGAATTCGCAGTCTGGCCTGGAGAACTCCAGTCTCTCCAGTGGCAGGAACCTGTCTGGAAAAAACCATTTAATCCTGATAAAACTGAGGTTAAGCATACAATCTAATGGAATCCATACTTAATTCTTTTCTGCTGGCTATAAGCGCTCTTTTCCTGTGGTTCGGTGCGGTATGGATTGTTGACAGTGCATCAGCCATTGCCAAAAAATTCCGCTTATCAGAATTGACCATCGGGCTGACAATTGTTGCCCTGGGCACATCCCTGCCTGAATTTCTGGTTACTTTAACTGCTGCCGTTCGAGGTCTGGGCGATATCTCTTTGTCCAATGTGATTGGTTCAAACATCTTCAATCTTGGAATAATCCTGGGAATTGCGGCTCTAATCGCTCCCATACCTGCTAACAAAACTCTGATTCGCAGAGACGGATTGTTCCTTATTCTTATCTCATTATTTATTTTTTTCATGATGCTTGATTTAACCCTCAACAGAATAACAGGTTTTCTTCTATTCTCTGCTTTTTTAAGCTACAACCTTTTTGTTTTTTTCAGGGGAGCCAGAATAAATATTGAACTGAATGTCCCTGAGGAAACAAAGGCCGGAACAACTGATTATCTCAAGCTCTTTCTTGGTTTTGTACTGATTTCACTCGGTGGATACTTCATGGTTGAAGGGGCATCTTCTCTCGCAGAATTAATGGGTGTAAGCCAATGGGTCATCGGGGTAACAATCGTGGCTGCGGGTACATCCCTGCCGGAACTGATTACCTGTGTTGTTGCCGCCATTAAGAAAAAAAACGATATGCTTCTTGGAAACCTCATTGGAAGTGATATCTTTAATTTCGCCGGGGTACTGGGCTTGACCTGTCTGATAAATCCCATCACAATATCCGGTACAGCCATACCCAGCATGATCAGCCTTATAGTAATGATTGTGTTAGTTCTCATTTTCATGAGAACTGGATTCAGAATTAACCGATGGGAAGGGATGGCTCTGATTGCGTTGGGGCTTGGTCGCTGGACACTTGATTTTCTTGCTTTTTGATCAATTAAATAATTAACATAAATTTTATACAAATGAGGAGTTGAAATTGAGCATACCACAGGGAGACTTTTATTACCCAAACCCAAAAAACAAAAAAGAAAGAATGTATGTCCGTGACAATGAAGGGAGCGTTGAGTTCAGACTATGGCATCAGGACCACCCGCAGATTTGGGAAAAACACGGCTGGTTAGATATGGATATTATTAAACGGGCAGCAGGAATGTATCAGAAAAAAGATGAAAATCCTGCTAAGCTTTATGATATTCACATAGCAAAGGCTCTGCTCAAGAAGAAATAATTAAAGCTTTGAATGGCAGACAACTCTGTTTCTGCCGTCTCCCTTGGCTTTATACATGGCCTTGTCAGCAGCGCTGATAAGAGAACTGGCATCATAGTCTGACTTTAGCGCTGAAACTCCAACACTTATTGTGAATCGGATAGCCTCACCCAGTTCACCTGATTTTTTGCGGGGCACAAAATTATATGTTTCAACATCTTTTCGAAGTTCCTCTGCCCTGGCCATGGCCAGTTCCTCATCTGTATTATCAAATATCATACAAAGTTCCTCACCCCCATAACGGCATGGAACTCCGCCCCCCATGTCAGAATGCTTGCGAATAAGTTTGGCTAATGCCTTGAGCACATCATCTCCAATAAGATGCCCCCAGACATCATTAATATTCTTAAAATTATCAACGTCTATCATTAAAAGAGACAGAGGGCGCTCTGATGCAAGGTGGGCATCTACTGTTGATTGAAGATACTCATCAAAGTACCCTCGATTATACAGATTTTTCAAGAGATTGTCATATTTGGCAATGTTTTCAAGATTTTTGGCCCTGCTCTCCCAATCAATGGCTTCTTTACGGGCATCAGCAACTATTTTTGTAATGGTTCCCCTGATATACTGAATAATACTATCCGGGTCCTGCTGGCTTTCAATATCTGTAATGGTTTTTTCACTGAATTCGCTTAGCTCATCACTCTGGCGATTGACGCTCTTTTTGAATTGGCCCGCAAGGGTCTGAATCTGTCTGATCAGGGTGTGAGTAAAGTTTTTTTCATTATCAAGCTTTTGCTCAAACAGCTTTACATCTTGACATATGGAATCTGTAAAAGAATTCTGAATTTCTTTAACAATTAAATTTAATTGTTTTTCAGAAAAATCTTTTTTCTCAATGGTTTCAAGAATCATCTTCTGCAAGGCATATTTCTGGTCAGGACTGATAATATCCATTCTGGATATTAGGTTTCTTACAAAAATGATAATTCCCATCCATTCAGAAATATCCTGAATACCAAGCCTGTGCAGAGTATTGCTTAGTTCATCATAATTTAACGGTGAACACTGAGCTTTATTCATTCTACCTCACCCTGCCTGTTGAAATTTTCTGACAAGACGGACAGATACAAGATGTTCTGCCAGCCACTTTGCGGGTTTCCACCATTGTCTGACAATGAGGGCAACACTGGCCTTTTTTACCGTAAATAAGAAACTTTTCCTGAAACATACCTGAGTAACCAAGTGCGTTTCGATAATCACGAAAGGAACTGCCGCCTGCTTCAATGGCTTGATTTAAAACCTGAACAAGACATTGATAAAGCCTTTTCAAATCCTTTATATCTATTAAATTGCCTGGAGTCTCCGGATGAATTCCTGCCATGAACAGTGACTCATCAGCATAAATATTGCCAATACCGGCGATATTTTTCTGGTCTAACAAAAGAGCCTTGATCCTGCCCTTCTTTGTACTGAAAATTTCTATGAACTCATCCTCTGAAAGATCCAGGGGTTCAGGCCCCAGTTGCGAGTAAAATTTCCAAGCTAAGAAGCCTGGATCATCAAAAAGCGCACAATAACCAAATTTACGCATATCTTCGAAAAAGATTCTCATACCATCATTTAATCCGAATACTAAGTGAGTATGTTTATCAGGCGTTTGCCCGTGTTGAGGAATCCATACTTTTCCAGTCATTTTAAGATGAAAAACCAGATGAAGATCAGGTTCCAAATCAAAAATTAAAAGCTTAGCCCTTCTCCAGACTCGAATAATGGTTTTGTCTGAAATCTGCTTTTCAAAATGCTTCAAGTCTGTGTGCAATATTCCTGCATACCTGATTGTTACGTGTTGGATTGTCTTATTTAAAACCAGCGGTTCAATCCCCCTGGCAATGGTTTCAACTTCAGGCAGTTCAGGCAATTTTAATCTCCTGTAAAAATATTAGTTGAAGATTTGGTGACTGCTCACCACATTTCCTGTTTTTTGGGGAAAGTCTGCTGAATAAGTCATTATATTGATCTCTATTCAACGTCGCTGTCAGGCATAAATTCAATATTAATGAACTCTTTGCGGCCATTTCTCAAAACTTCCACAACCATCTCCCCGTCACCTTGAACAGCATCCACTGCAGCCTGATGCAGATCAGCCATGGATGAGATAAACTTTCCATCAACATTGACGATTTCATCATGTTTTTCAAGGCCTGCACTCTCTGCGAGACTTCCCTTTACAACACCTGTAAGCATGACCTTTCCATCTTCCTCTGAGGCCACAATGCCAAGTCGCATCCCGGATCTCACAGGAGGACAGAAGAAATAATACGGATTATCAGGAGTTATCATTTCTAATGATCTGGCCGGAACAATACTGGTAACCCTGGCCTGAGGCATAAGACTTTGGAGTCTATGTTCGATACCATGCCCGTAATTCACATGCATACTTCCTGACAGAATCACCACTGGTTCCTGACTTTCTTTATGTATCCTGATTGCTTCAGAAGCCATTTTGGTATCCCAGACAGACTGGGCATCTATAAACCTTTGAAAATAAGGTTCATCTGCCTGAATCATATCCTGATGAAATTCGAACTGCCTTTCAAGAATTTCAACCTGTTCCTGAGGGGGATAAATAATCTTTTCCGGCAAAAAAATCTTTTCATCAAAAGAAAGGCTTTCCATGCCGTATCTGCTGATATTCCTGGTTATTTCCCCTGGTACATTCAAGGCAAATACCGGGACAGAATATTTACTGGATGCCTCAAAAATCATCCTGTAAAGTTCGTAATCAAACCCCCAGTTCTCATCCCAATGAAGCATTTCATGAAGATTATCTACATCGATCAGCCCGTTATTGAACCTATCAAGAGTATCCTGGCGCTCAACACTGACCATTTCCAATCCCAGGGCAAAGGATTTTCCAGTCCAGGCCATTTCTTCAATAATCCTGGCCTGCACTTTATGGTCACATTGATTATTATGGGATTCTCCTATGAGAATAAAGTCATTTTCCTTCAGGGCTGAAACAAGCTCATTAATGAATAGAGGCTCATCAGATGCTGAAAAAAAAGTACCCGGCAACGGGTCCTTTAATGGACCTGTTGCCGGGTACTTGGAAGCACATCCTGCAAGTAGTATTACAGATAAAAGTAAAAGCCTTTTTATCATTCCCACGTCCGCTTATCTTCAATGGGCCTGATCTGTGGAGGCAATGTTCCCGGAGCAAGCACTTTAAGTACCGGCCTGATTTTGATTTTCTCCCTGAAAGAATGCAGAAGCTCAGAATCTCGCCTGAAACTTGAAGCCTCAACATAAAGAGTCATTTCGTCTATTCCGCCTGGATTGGTGACCTCAATCTGCCACCTCTTAACTTCCTCAAAGACACTCATAACCTGTTCCACCTGATGAGGATAAACAAACATGCCTTTAATTCTGGCGGTTGTGTCAACCCTGCCCACAATATTGCCAAGACGCGGAGATGTACGGCCACATGAGCATGGAGAATAGTCAATATATGACAAATCACCAGTAGCAAGCCTGATAAGAGGGTAGGTCTTATTAAATGTTGTTACCACAATTTCTCCCACTTCCCCTTCTTTCATGGAAATACCTGTGTCAGGATGGCAGATCTCTACATATGCCCTGTTAGCCACATGGAGTCCGTTTTTATGGAAACATTCATATCCGATACAGCCTACATCCGCGGTCCCGTATCCCTGACGCATAATGAGATCAAACTTTTTTTCCAGGGTAGAACGCAACTTCTCAGAAAACTTTTCACCGGTGACAAATCCCACTTCCAAGAAAAGATCCTTGCGAAGATTAAGTCCCTTTTCTTCACCCTTCTGGGCCAGGTGCATCAGATAGCTCGGGGTGCCGACAAAGCCAGTCACCCTGAGTTTCTGCATTATTTCCAACTGAGTATTGGTATTTCCAGGGCCAGAAGGAACAACTGAGCAGCCGATGTTGCGCAGAGGCTCTTCAAACATCAATCCTGCTGGAGTCAAATGATAATTAAAAGTGACCTGAACTATGTCTCCGGTCCTGAAACCTGAAGCATAAAATCCTTCTGTCCATCCCCAGTAGTCATCACTTTTGTCTTCAGGGTCAAATATTGGTCCTGGAGAAAGAAATATTCGCCTGAGCTCGCCAAGGTCCTTGGTCAATAATCCACCAAGACGCGGCCCCATGGACTGAAGAAAGATCAACTCTTTTTTCTTCAAGATGGGAATATGTTTCAAATCATTGAGGGTTTTAAATTTCTCTACATTAAACTGGGCCCGATCAAAACGCTTTTTGACATCTTCGGAATATCTGTAAGCATAGGTTAAAAGATCTTTAAGCTGTATCTGATAAAACTTCTGTCTTTCGGATTGGTCCAGAACTTCCTTGCGGGTGAGAATTCCTTCAGTACGGTCCTTCCGGGTCATTATACACATCCTCCTTTAAGGATACTTTTAACAATATATAAAAATTTTATTTTTAGACACTATTTGCTGAAAAATCAAGACAAAATAACCGGGGAATGTATGGTTCAAGGAAAGTGTTCACAGCTTCTAAACTTTTACCCGGGTATTGACTTTCTTACCTCAAGCCAGCTAACCAGAGGCAGCAATTTATACATGCCTTTTCAAGAAACATTTACCTGAAATGAACAATCATCTTCCAATCTGAAAAATAATGGAAATTCCCAACACTTTATTTTATATATCCGCGACAATTCTCGGACTATGCCTGGGAAGTTTTTACAATGTATGCGTGCACCGCTACCTCATGGAGGAATCCATTGTCTGGCCGGGATCTCATTGTCCCAAATGCAAGCACTCTCTTTCCTGGTGGGAAAACATACCTATTATAAGCTTTATCATTCTAAAGGGGAGATGCAGAAGCTGCTCAGAAGTTATTAGCCTGAGATATCCAGTTGTTGAGGCTGTTTCTGGGCTTTTGTCTTTGCTTCTGGCCATGAGCTTCGGATTTGGCACCGCCTATTTCGTCTATCTTTTTTTTTCAGGCCTGCTTATTATTGCCTCATTTATTGATCTTGAAATTTTTATTCTGCCGGACATAATTACTCTTCCCGGTGCTGCAGCAGCCCTATCTGCAGCCTTTATTCTACCCATAACCTGGCAGGACGCACTCATTGGCTCCCTTGCAGGCTCAGGCATCTTTCTGATTATCCAGAAAAGCTATAAACTGATTAAAAAAATTGACGGCCTGGGCACAGGAGACATCAAGCTCATGCTCATGCTGGGCGCCCTCACTGGATGGCAGGGACTGCCCATACTTATTCTTACTGCGGCAATTTCCGGGCTTGCCACATCTATTTTCTTTCTGAAAAAATCAGACTCAGGCTCTATGATGAAAACAGCCATTCCCTTTGGACCATTTCTGGCCCTGGGAGCCATTGTGTATATCCTCTGGGGGGAATCCATATGGACATGGTACTTAGCATAAGCAACTTGAAATATATAAGCAATAAATTCAGAAGTTTATATTTTGGATAAAGCCTGCATCCTCAGAGCATGATGAATAAATACAGAACAATTAACTATTGCGTTTACTCAATATTATATCTATCAAACACAACTAAATACTCCAGCAACATAAGGAAAAAATAATGTATAATACCAAAGACCCTCTGAAGTTATTTGAAAAAAGACAAAAAGCCATAGCTCAAAAAAATTTTCTCCCGGAAGATCTTCTCAAGCTTGTGGATTTTACCTACAGAGAACAGCTCAAAACCTTTGAAAGTATAAACTCAACCATTCCTGAAGACATGGAAATGACTCCTATTGATCAGGTTTTTTCAGGGAAACCCCTTCTGCCTCGCTCTTTCTTTCCATTTGACTATGAATCTTCTCTCAAGCTTTTTAATACCCTGCTGAATCACTTAGACAGCTGTTCGACTCATCTCAAAGAAGCTGCAGATGTCATTAATGCTGAAATCCGAAAGAATCCTGACCTGCCACGCCAAGCCTTTGAAAACTACCTCCAGGGGAATGACGAGTTTTTCAGAACATTTGGAGAAAAAAGTCCAAACAGCCCCAGAACACTCAATTTCCTGACTCAATCTGCAATAACACCTTCTCTAATTAAAAGCGCCTCAAAAATATCCCTTGCCATTCCTGCAGACCACACATGGTCTCAGGGGCATTGCCCCACGTGCGGAAGCCTGCCTTATATTTCAAGCCTTGAAGGCAAACAGGGAACAAGGCATATGCACTGTTCATTCTGTCATACGCCATATCGATTTAAAAGGATGATCTGTCCATTCTGTCAGGAAAACAAAAGCGATTCCTTTGAATATTTTACAGTCAAGGAACACCCCGGGTTCAGGGTTGATGTGTGCAAAAAGTGCAATATGTACATTAAGACAACTGATTTCAGGGAAATGGACAGAAAACACCTGCATGTCTTAGATGATCTCGAGTCACTGACCATGGATATAATGGCTGCAGATCAGGGATATATCCGCCCTGTTCTTTCAACATGGGGATTCTAATCTACTTTGGTTAATGCTTTTAATAATTCATGAACAGCGCAAAAAAATCAGAGATATGCGGGATTGTCCTTGCCGGAGGCAAGAGCTCAAGGCTTGGGCAGGATAAGACAAGAATCATTATAAACGGCCAGACTTTGCTTGAGAGAATGCTCAGTCTAACTGAAAAATTCTGCGACAAAACTTTCTGTGTAGGCAGAGACGCTCAAAATCAGGGCATCAACTTTCCCTGGATACTGGATAAAATACCCGGGATAGGACCCATGGGAGGCATACTTACTGCCCTGCAAAAATTTAATTCGCCCTGCCTGATTCTGGCCTGCGACCTTCCTAAGATCAACCAGGAAATAATTCAGCGCCTTATAAGCCACAGAAACCTGTACGGAAAAGACAAGTATATGACAACATTTTACCAGAAACGTACAGGCTTTATCGAAGCCCTGGTTTCCATTTATGAACCGCGCTGCGCTGACTTGCTTCTTGCATCCCTGAATCAGGGATGCTACAAACTCAGCAGAGCTGTTCCCTATGATAATCGTTGTCACATAGCCTATGGTCCTGAGGAAGAAGAATACTTTTTCAACATCAACTACCCCCATGATCTCAGCAAACTCAACAAAGGTGAAGATTCGGTTTTACTGTGAACCTGTTCAACAAATTGCTGAAAAATATATATTATATAATACTATCTCATCAGACGGGGATATTTTAAAATGTTGAAGTGTCTGTCCCCAATTGCCTTTAAAACAATAACAAGTCCTGTAAATACTTTTTTTACCGGGCTTTGTTTTTTATGCATTCTATTGCCCGGGACACTGTTCTTCTCTGCTGCCATGACTTTGTCCGGAACTATTTACTACTACCAGGACGCTGATGGAACATTCCATTTCACTGACCTGCCCACATCCAACAAATACCGTCCATTTGCCGTATTCAGAACCAGAGATCCAAAATCACAGGATGTGATCGATCTTACAAATAAATATGGCCGTCTTCACTCTGTTGACCCTGATCTAATCCAGGCTATAATTGAAGTAGAATCCGGATATAATCCCAATGCCGTATCCAAAGCAGGTGCTCAGGGACTCATGCAGATAATGCCTGGAACCCAGAAAGACCTGGGCCTGAAAGCACCATTTGAAGCTGAACCCAATATTGAGGCCGGGACAAAATATTTCAAATACCTTCTGGATCGCTTTGAAAGCCTGCCTCTGGCTCTCGCTGCTTACAACGCAGGGCCTTCGCGGGTTGATCACTACAATGGAATACCTCCTTTCAAAGAAACCCAGGACTATGTAAAA
Organism: Desulfonatronovibrio sp.; assembly: GCA_046260325.1. Taxonomy (GTDB): domain Bacteria; phylum Desulfobacterota; class Desulfovibrionia; order Desulfovibrionales; family Desulfonatronovibrionaceae; genus Desulfonatronovibrio. The sequence goes on along the minus strand of JBHEPK010000019.1, from coordinate 12,201 downwards.
AAAGTTCTCGAACGTTACGCCAAACATCAACAAAATCGGTAAAAAATATGTTTAATCTTCCCAACAGTCTCACATTTGCCCGAATCGGCAGCATTCCATTAATTGTTCTGCTTTTATATTTTCCAGGAAAAGTTACCGCAGCCCTGGCCATGCTTGTTTTTATCGCTGCTTCTCTTACTGACCTTCTGGACGGGATTATCGCCAGAAAATATAATATGGTTACAACCATGGGTAAGTTTTTAGACCCCTTGGCCGATAAGTTACTTATTGCGTCTGTAATGATAATGCTTGTGGCCAATGGCTGGCTTCAGGCATGGATAGCCATTGTCATCATCGGCAGGGAAATTACCGTTACGGGCCTCAGGGCCATTGCAGCTGATCAGAATATTATTATTGCTGCAGATAATTATGGCAAACTGAAAACAATTTTTCAGGTTGTTGCTTTGTGTCCTTTGATTCTACACTACCAATGGTGGGGGTTTAACCCCAACCCCATAGGTCAGATACTTATCCATATAGCCCTTGCACTTGCTCTTATTTCAGGTATGAACTATCTTAGAAATTTTTATTCCAAGGCTTTGAAAAACTGACAAACTTATTTGTGAATAAAAATTCTGCCAACTTAAAGAACTGGAGATTTACTCATGGCCCAAATTGATGCCTTTTTTAAAATGATGCATGAACTGGGGGCGTCCGACCTTCATCTATCTACTGGTTCACAACCCATAATCAGAC
>JBHEPK010000019.1:6527-11456 GCA_046260325.1 Desulfonatronovibrio sp. | reverse complement strand
AGACTCTGGAGCATGAGGATCTCAAAAAAATGCTCTATGAAATAACTCCGGAAAGCAAGGTCAAGAGCTTTGAAGAAACCGGAGATATTGATTTTTCCTACGAAGTTCCCAACCTGGCCAGATACAGGGTTAACTTCTTCATGCAGCGCAGAGGGGCTGCTGCAGTATTCAGGGAAATTCCTCAAAAAATATTAAGCATTGAAGACCTGGGCTTGCCGCCTATAATGAAACGTATGGCCCTGCTGCCCAAAGGCCTTGTTCTGGTAACCGGACCAACAGGAAGCGGTAAGTCAACTACTCTCGCTGCCATAATAGACTATGCCAATAAAACGCGCAAAGACCATATCCTGACCATTGAAGACCCAATAGAATTTGTCCATGAACCTGTCCAGTGTCTCATTAACCAGCGTGAAGTAGGCCGTGACAGCTCCAGTTTTAAAGCAGCTCTGCGCGGGGCATTAAGGGAAGACCCGGATATCATTCTTGTGGGTGAATTAAGAGATCTGGAGACAATTGAACTTGCTCTGGAAGCCGCAGAAACCGGACATCTCGTTTTTGGAACCCTGCACACCATTTCAGCCTCCAAAACCATTGACCGGATAATTGAAGTCTTCCCCGGGGAAATGCAGGGGCAAATCCGTTCCAGTTTATCTGAATCCTTAAGGGCGATTATAGCCCAGACCCTTTTCAAAAGAATAGACAAACCCGGCAGAGTAGCGGCCCTGGAGGTGCTCATTGCTACTCCGGCTGTTCGCAACCTCATTAGAGAAAACAAAAACTTTCAGATCAATTCTGTTATTGAAACAGGAAAAAAATTCGGCATGCAACCTCTTGATGATGCTATAATGAAACATTTACAGAAAAAAACCATCGACCCGGAAGATGCTTACAATAAATCCATCAATAAATCCAAGTTTAGAGACTTTTTGTCTGAACCACCGCAGGACTTTACAGAAGTATAGGAGACAGAATCATGCTTCGTTCCCAACTTGATGATATCATCAGACAAACTGTATCAGCTTATCCTGACCTCTCAGACATAATCCTGACTGCGGGCAAAACAATCCAGGCTGAAGTCCATGGCAGGCTTATCAGTGTCGAGACTGAACCAGATCTGGGGCCACTCGTGCCGTTTCAGGTGGAATCCATGGCCATGGCCATGATGGGACGCAACATGAGGCTTTACAAAGATCAACTTGAGACTGGTTCATGCGATCTGGCCTATGAGCTTCATCGAGAGGCAAGATTCAGAGTGAATATCTTTGGGCAGAAAGGTTCCCTGGCCATAGTCATGCGCAAGCTTTCCATGAATGTTCCCACCATGGCCCAGTTGAATCTTCCGACAATTTTCAAAGAAATGGCCAGCGAGAAATATGGGCTTATTCTGGTAACCGGTGGTACAGGGACAGGTAAATCAACATCATTGGCAGCCTTGATAGATGAAATCAACAGCTCAGAATATAAACACATTGTAACCCTTGAAGATCCGGTAGAGTTTCGACATAAACATAAAAAAGCAGTAATCAACCAGAGGGAAATGGGAGTTGACTTCGGCACATTTGCTTCAGGACTCAGGGCTGCACTTCGCCAGGCCCCAAAAGTCATCCTTGTAGGTGAGATAAGAGACAGGGAAACCATCACCATTGCCCTTGAAGCAGCTGAAACAGGACATCTGGTCCTTGGAACACTGCATACCAGTGATGCTGGTCAGACAGTCAATAGAATTATAGGCATGTTTGAGTTGACTGAAGAAAGACTTATCCGCTCCAGACTGGCGGAAAGTCTTAAATATGTTGTTTCCCAGAGGTTGATGCCCCAAACAGGCGGAGGCAGAGTTGCAGCATTTGAAATTATGCGTAATAATTTAAGGGTCAAGGACCTGATTCTCAACGGAGAAGATGAGGAAAAAACCTTCTACAACGTCATTGCTGAAGGCGATGCCTACGGAATGACAACCTTTGACCAATACCTTATTAATCTATACCAGCAGGAACTTATAAGCGAAGATATTGCCATGCTCAATTCCTCCGACCGGTCCAGGCTTAAACAGATGATTGATCGAATCAAGTCTTCGAGAGGGGAAAAGGTTACTGATATTGAAGGCCTTGAGCTTGATACTAATTATGGACAAAGCAAATAATCACCCATTCAACGCGCTTAAAGGGAATAAAAAATGGATGAACAAAAACATGACAACAAATCTCCGAGGGTTGAGCCCGATTTCTTTCCTCCTGGATCAAAGGTCTGTTTTCTATGTCTGTCTAATGAAAATACGATAAAACCATTACAGAGCATATTTAAGAATCAGGGTTTTCTCACAAGTAAAACCGAAGATATACCAACAGCTGTACAAAAATTGAGACTCAATCAGTATCAGTGTATAGTGACCCAGGACGGGGCAGAGTTCAAAGACATCCTTACTGAGATATCTTCCTGGCCAGGCAATGTCAGAAGGGATGTCAACCTTATTCTCATGGGTGATCAAAAGCCAAGCTTTCATCAACAGAAAGCATTTACTTCCGGCGTAAATTTTTATCTGAACATCAACGACATGAATCGTATGGATGAACTCATACGACAAGTAATTGGGACTTATGATGAACATTATCAACCTTGGAACCAGGCCAGGGAGGTTTTAGATGCAGACTGAACCCGGAATCCTTCAGGCCAGACTTAAGAACTGTCTTATAACCATTGTTGAGTTAGAACCAGTTTTGACAAAACTTACAATCCACTCAGAACTGCTTCAGGAATTCAAGCATTTGCGAAGTGTTATCTCAAAGGTTTCTGAACTGGAATTGTCCATGGAAGAAGTTTCCCGAATTGAAAGTGCTACCAGCATGTTTCTCAATGAACTGGATATACCTCTTTCATACCTGAAGATTAAGAGATATGAAACCCTTCAATAATTATTAAGTATAAAAAAATCATCATGATTCGCATATTCATCATTCTTCTGTTAATGCTTAACGCCTTCATGGTTTACAAATTGTTCTGGACCAGTGAAGGATTTTTTCATTTAAAGGAAATAAAGCAGTCATATTATGACTTAGAACATAAAAACCAGAAACTCATTGAAGAAAACAAAGAACTCAGTCGGCAGATAATGGCTCTCAGGGATGATGAAGAATATATAATGGAATCAGTGCGTAAAGAGATGCGTTATGTCAGGGAAAATGAAGTTATCTATTTTTTTCCTGAAAAAAAATGACCGCTTTTGTTTAAGTATTTCTATCTGTTCATCACATCGCTTACGTTTATTATTATGGTGACAATATCAGGCAGGCTGTATCAACCTGCATCAAAAATGGATGGAGCAATAAATGACCCAAGATAAGATCAGATTTTACCAGGAGGTCCTGGAACTTGAACCAGGTTCAAGACTTTTTTTCCCCTTGGCAAAACTTTACTATGAAAACAATGATATTTTAAATGCCAGACAAACCCTGAAAAATGGCCTTGAAAAGCACCCTGAACACTTTGAAGCCAGGCTTCTTCTGGCATCCATTCTCATCAAGGAAGGGGACAATGATCAGGCAGCAAAAATATATCAGGACATATTCTCAATCCTCATAGACAATAATGATTTTTGGGAAACCCTGTCCAATAATCTTGCCTCTCAGGGCAACAATGATCTTTCCCTTGCCGCAGCTTTTTTTGCCAGGGCAGCCTTGGACAACTCGCTCAGCTGGACAGACATTTTAAAGGCCGGCCTTGATAACTTAAAAGGCACTTCTGATAAAAATATTACTCAAGCAGAACCACAGCCCCTGGAAGAAGTTCAAGAGGAATCTGATATTCCCCAAGAGGAAACACACGAGGCAGTGTCTGAGACTTCAGCTTCACAAGAAGATGAAATTAATGCGGTAGTGCAGGATGACCTGGATGATTCTCTAATCCTGGAAGAGCCGGAACCTGAAGATAATGTCCATGAAACCCGGAATTTGGAAGGTTCTCAAGAAGTTGAAGAAAATTCAGCAGATTCAGAAAAAAATATTGAAGAAATTAATAGTACGCGGGAATCTCCAGAGGATCTGACTGGCCATGAGCATTTAAACGAAAAACAGGATATTTTTGACGATCCGGAAGAACTTGCAGATTTTGATATAGACAATGATGCCAGGACCAGGTCAATGGCTGATATCCTTTTTGGACAGGAAGAATATGCCAAAGCACTTGATATTTATGAAGAATTGTGGAGAAACACTCTTCCTGGAGATGAAAGAAAAGAACTTGAAGAATTGATAGAAAAAACTAAACAAGCCGAAAATCCTGTTAACAACGAACCTCAAAACACGCAGGAAGCTGCTGACAGTCAAGAAACACAGCCAAAGCAGCAGAAAGATGAAGCCATTAGTTTTCTCATGACCCTGGCAGACAGGCTTGAAGCCAAAGCAACAGAATCAGAAAACAATCAGGCAGCAGAGCCGGCTTAAAAATATCTATGAAGCATCACCATTATGTTCATCCATTTCCTTTGCAATCTTCTGAATACTTTCCTCGATCTTCTGCTTTTCCTTTTCAAGACCAGCCATTTTATGCTTCATTTTGGTCTTGATCATGGAAAGTTTGTGTTCTCTGGCAGTAATGTCCCCTTTCATTTTTATATAAAAATATCCCAGAATCCAGAACGAAATAACTATGAGCAAGGCAGTCCATAAAAAGAATTTCAATTTTAACCTCCTGACCTTTTGCGGGCTTTTTTCAGTTCTTCAGCAGTGACCAGCCCCAAAAGTACCAGCACATCTTCAAGCTTCAACCCGGCATTATCGCTTCTTTCTAAATAATGCTGGGCTTTTTCCATTTTTTCATCGTCAAGGGCTTTCATTTCCCTTAAAATATCAAGGGTAGTTTTGACTTTTTGTTCAGGGCTGGATTCCTCCTCTTCCTTCATAGAATTTTCTCTAACAGCAGTTTTTTTCATCTCCA
>JBHEPK010000019.1:0-6517 GCA_046260325.1 Desulfonatronovibrio sp. | reverse complement strand
CAGAAGTTCAGCCTTGAGTTTGCTTTCTTTTGAATGAACCTCCCTCACCTCATGAGTCAGATTTTTATAATCTTCTTCCACTTGTGCTATTTCCTGGTTCAGGACCTTAGTTCTGACTCGCCTCCAGTCTCTGATCCGCGAATAAATAAACGCGTTTCCAATTGCTATTAAAAGAAAAATCAAAAGATATCCCAAAAGGTTCAAAGCGTTCATAAATAATTTCCTTAACAGCGTGTTGAAAAGTCCTCATTCAACTTGATGATAACCATTTGAAGGTTGAGCAAGTCAGACAACTGCTTGTGATATTATGAACATATTGTCAAACTTTTACATTGATTCCTTGAACACAATTATTTATAGAAAAAAAGAAATAATATCAAACGTTGAGCTAAGCCTTTGCTTTTTTCCAACGGAAACTTGTTTTTTTCAGGACTTTGCATAACAAAAGACTATTTAATCCATATTTCAGCCTGCTGAATATTTACAATAATTTTTAATTTATTATACGGAGGAACAATGTCCCTTAGAATTATCAGCTGCCTTGTTCTCATTTTAATCATTCTATCAACAGGATGTCAGAACCTGACTCAATTGAAAGACACTTATTTTGAATGGGGAGCAACCGAGTATGAACTTGATATGGATCGCTCCGATATCAACTCGCTGGAACGTAGCCTTGCAGAAAATATATATCCCATGGATACACAGCTTACCAGAATGCTCAGAGATCTTTCTGTACGAGATACCTTTCCGTCGGATCAGTGGATGGAACGTATGCTGACAGATTTTAACTGGATCAATGGAATTACAGTAATGGATATAGATAGTGATATTCTTGCAGTTTACCCTGAAACCGGAATTAAAAGACTCACCTTTGATCCAGCTTTTCCTGAAGCCTTTGAGTTGAGGCAGGGACGAGTAATGCTGGCCATAGAAGAAACTCCTCTTGGCAATGAGGTGCTCCTTGTGAGCTCAATCTTTGACAATTTTAAACTGGCAGGGCTTATTGTTGTTAATTTTGATCCCAGAACATTTATCGATCAAAGTTTAAACCCCGAAGATATAATTCTTATCAGTGAAGACGAGGTTGTCTGGACTGGAAAATTCGAGCGTCACGCCCAGACCCTGTCTCAAATAAACTGGAAAGAAATGCTCACAAAAAGAATAAGCGGTAAGGTCCAGGTTAATGAAGATCGTTTCTTCTGGTTAGCCAGGGCCGTGGGAGAGGATTGGCTTATATACCTTGTTAAAAACAAATAAGGGAGGTTAGGCATGCCCCAGGTAACTGTTACTGAACAATTGCTCATTCACCAGAAAAAAAGTCCTATGGCTACTGGCAGGTTTACCAGACTGCTCAATGAACTTATTCTATCAGCCAAAATAATCTCAAGGGAGGTAAACAAGGCCGGCCTTGCCGATGTTCTCGGGTTTACCGGAGAAACAAATGTTCAGGGTGAAAAGGTCAAAAAACTGGATGAATTCGCTAACAGTATCCTTATTTACAGGATGCAGCGTTCTGGACTTTTATGTGCCATATCATCAGAAGAAAACGCAGATTTGATACAGATTCCAGACAACCTCAGGCACGGGGACTATATACTTATCTTTGATCCCTTGGATGGTTCATCAAATATTGATGTCAACGTTAGCATTGGAACTATCTTTTCCATTTTCCGCAGAACCAGGAAAAATGGACCGGTTACCATGGAAGAAGTTCTCCAGAAGGGTTCTGAGCAGGTAGCTTCAGGATATTTTCTTTACGGGGCTTCTACCATGATGGTTTACACGACTGGAGACGGAGTCCAGGGGTTCACACTGGACCCCGGAATTGGAGAATTCCTTTTGTCTCATCCTGACATGAAAATACCTGAAACAGGAAAAGTCTATTCCGTTAATGAAGGAAACCATGACTATTGGGATCAGCCTACCAAAGACATTATTTCCTGGTTCAAATCCCCGGGTAATCACCGCAAAGAACCATATACCGGCAGATATATAGGGTCCATGGTTTCAGATTTTCACCGCAATCTTATTTATGGCGGAATTTTCATGTACCCAAGAGACAGCAAGGACTCCAAGCTGAAATCCGGCAAACTCAGACTTTTGTGTGAAGCCAATCCCATGGCCCTTCTAATAGAGCAGGCAGGAGGAATGGCTACTGACGGAGAAAAAAGAATTCTGGACATAGAACCCCATGAACTTCACCAGAGAGTACCCATTTTCATAGGTTCCAAAAATGATGTTTTAAAAGTCATGGAAATATACGGTAACAATTAATGCTTTGCCTTGGCATTGAAACTTCCTGCGATGAAACATCTCTGGCGATAATTAAAGGCGATAAACTCCTGGGGCAGCGTACATTCTCCCAGATAGATATGCATTCTGTCTTTGGTGGAGTGGTTCCGGAAATAGCCTCCAGGGAACACTTAAATAAACTTTATCCCCTTTATAAGAGTCTCCTTAATGAAACCAGTGTTTCACACAAGGATATTCAGGCAGTGGCTGTTACAAGAGGACCGGGGCTTCTTGGCTGTCTTCTTATTGGCCTGTGTTTTGCCAAAGGTATCTGTCTTGCCAGAGATATTCCTCTTATCGGGGTAAATCACCTTTATGCTCATCTCATGGCTCCGGGCCTGAAACAGAAGATAACTTTTCCTGCTATGGGGCTCTTGGTTTCAGGTGGGCATTCCAATATTTACCTAATTAACAGCCCTTTTGATTTCAAACTCTTAGGCCGAACCTTAGATGATGCCGCAGGCGAAGCCTTTGACAAAGCTGCAAAGACACTGAATATTCCATATCCTGGAGGGGTATTTATTGACCGTTTCGCTTCTCTGTCTACCCCTGATAAAAAGATGTTCCCAAGACCTTATCTGGATAATTCCAACCTTGATTTCAGCTTCAGCGGCATCAAGACTGCCATGGTTTACCATGTCAGAAACAATCCTGATCTTATACTTGATCAACATTCTGTGATTAATGACGATTTTGTCCCTTCAGAAAAACTGGCAACCGTTTGCGCGTCTTACAACTGGTCCATTGCCCAGTCTTTGAGCATCAAAATCAAAAGGGCCTTGAAAAAATATCCTGTAAAAAGCCTTATTCTATCAGGGGGAGTAGCTGCCAATACACTTATCAGAAAAACTCTGAGCAATACGGCTTACGAGCACGATCTTGAACTTGTAATGCCTGAACTTTCTCTGTGTACCGACAATGCTGCTATGGTGGCCTGGTACGGATATCTTCTTGCACAAAAAGGTCTGCATCACTCCCTTGACCTGGAAGCTATTCCCAGAGGGAAACCAATCCCCTGGGATTATTTAAAATCTGAATAACTATATATTTCTGAAATCAATAATTTTTTGCCAAAGAGGTTTTTTATGCGAAGCCACAAAATGACCAAAGGAATTGAGAAAGCACCTCACCGCTCACTCCTGCATGCCCTGGGTATGACCAGGGAAGAAATAAACAGACCCCTTATCGGGGTGGCAAACTCTGCCAATGAAATAGTCCCCGGACACATTAATCTGGACCGGATATCAACCGCTGTAAAAGCAGGAATTCGGATGGCTGGAGGAACCCCTGTTGAATTTTCCACCATCGGGGTATGTGATGGACTGGCCATGAATCATGAAGGTATGCGTTTCAGCCTTCCCAGTCGGGAGCTTATTGCTGATTCTGTAGAAATAATGGCTACAGCTCATCCATTTGACGCCATGGTTCTCATTCCCAATTGCGACAAGGTTGTTCCAGGGATGCTTATGGCCATGCTGAGAATTAATATTCCCTCGCTGGTTATCAGCGGAGGGCCGATGTTAGCCGGAGAATTCCAGGGAGAACCCGTAGACCTCATTTCTGTATTTGAAGGCGTGGGAAAAGTAAAAAGAGGCAAAATGACCCAGGCGGAACTGGAACAACTGGAAGAAAACGCCTGCCCGGGATGCGGTTCATGTTCCGGCATGTTCACAGCCAACTCCATGAACTGTCTGTCAGAAGCCATTGGCCTTGCATTGCCGGGCAATGGAACCATTCCAGCTGTGAGCAGTGCTCGCATCCGGCTTGCCAAAATCGCAGGAATGAAAGTTATGGAGCTGCTGAATAAGGATATTAAACCCAGGGACATAATCAACCCCAAAAGCATTGCCAATGCAGTAGCTGTGGATATGGCCCTTGGATGCTCCACCAATACTGTTTTGCACCTTCCAGCTATTTTTGCTGAAGCTGGCTTGGATCTCAACCTGGATATCTTTGATGTAATGAGCAAAAAGACGCCTAATCTGTGCAGATTATCTCCTGCTGGCCCTCATCATATTGAAGATCTGCACCGGGCTGGAGGCATCCCTGCAATTGTTTCTGAACTTTCAAAAAACAATATCTTTGATCTCAATGCTGTCACAGCAACGGGAAAATCATGGGGAAAAAACATCAAAGATCTCAATGCAAGAGTAAGAGACTATAAGATTATTCGTCCTGTAAATGACCCATATTCCACAGAAGGGGGAATTGCCATTCTCAAGGGAAATCTCGCTCCCCAGGGAGCTGTTGTCAAACAGTCAGCTGTTGCCCCTGAAATGATGGTCAGAACCGGTCCGGCCAGAGTATTTGAAAGTGAAGAAGATGCTGTAGAAACTATCCTCAGCGGCAAAATTAACAAAGGCGATATCATTGTTATTAGAAATGAAGGTCCTAAGGGTGGACCCGGAATGCGCGAAATGCTTACTCCTACCTCATCCATAGCGGGAATGGATCTGGACAGACATGTAGCCCTCATCACTGACGGCAGATTCAGCGGCGGAACCAGAGGTGCGGCCATTGGTCATGTTTCCCCCGAAGCCGCAGAAGGTGGACTCATTGCCTTAGTGCAGGAAGGAGATCAGATTCATATAGATATATTCAAAGGCGACCTGATTCTCCAATTGGACGAAAAAGAAATCGAGAAAAGAAGAAAAGAACACAGACCTTATCAAAAGGAAATAAAATCTGCATTTCTTAAACGCTACAGCAGGGATGCAGGCTCAGCAGCTTCCGGAGCTGCATATAAAATCTGAAATGTTTGATTCGGAAAAAATCGTCAAAGCATATGAGCACTGGTTTGAAACTGAAGCCGGACAATTCGCCTTTGCCCAGGAAAAAAGACTTATTCAGTACATGGTTTCTGCCTGGCCCAGGCGAAAGCAGAGCCTTCTTGATATTGGGTGCGGAACCGGGGTATTTCTGGAACTGTTCTGGCATTCAGGTTTTGATGTTTATGGGATAGATGCGTCAGGTCAGATGCTGGCCAGGGTTAGAGAAAAAATGGGCAACAAGGCTGATCTTCATCTCGGAAAAGCGGAATGTCTGCCATTTGATGACAATGAGTTTGACTTCTCAGCCATGATCAATGTTTTGGAATTTTGTCCAGAGCCCATGGAAGCTCTTCAAGAGGCATACAGGGTAACAAAAAAGGGAATTCTCATATGCTTTCTAAATAAGAATTCCCTTTATTACCTCAAAAAAAAGACATTGCGGGCCAGCAGGACTGGAATTCTAACCAAAGCGAGATGGTTTTCCCACAATGAAATAATAAAAATGATCAATAAGACCATGGGGCCAAAAAAAACATATTCATTATCTGTGTTGCCAGGCTCCAAATCCATGTGGAAAGACCACTGGCTGCTCAGACCAGTCAACAGACTTTTCCTGCCTCCCTGTGCAGGTTCATTCATTGCAACAAGGGTAGAGCTCCTTGAAGATGCCCCTCTGAGAACCCCTCTCATGGCCTTTGAAAAAGAAATGGGAGCAAACTGAAGACTTGCCTTACAACATGACCGTCAATCAACATAAATCAAATCAATCTGACCATAACCTCGTCATCCTGAGACAAGCCTTCGCAATTCTCAGCAATCCTGATTATACCATCAGCTTCCAGAAGTGTCTTTAAAAGTCCGGACTTTCCTGGAACCGGAACAGCAATTATCCGGCCACCATCTTTTTCCAGCCTGACTCTCAAATAATCCTCACGACCATACTTAGAGGCGATATTTCGGGAAAGCTCAGCTCTTAAAAAAAATTCTTTACTTAAATCAAATGAATCTGACTTTCCCTGAAGATGTCTGAGGAAGGGAATGACCAGAACCAGCATGACAATCTGGGCAGAGGTTACCTGTCCAGGCAAACCCCAGACATATTTATTTTTTTTCCTGGCAAAAATCGTTGGCTTCCCCGGGCTCAAAGCAAGACCATGAACAATAACTTCCATGCCTTCTATCCCGGACAATGATATCAGAGTAAAGTCCCTGTTACCCACTGAACTTCCGCCTGAGACCAGAACAACATCGTTCTCATCTAAGGCCCGGATCAGGCTGGCCTGTACATCATCTTTTAGATCTGAAACAATTCCATACATATTTACTACACAACCCTCATCCTCAGCAATCTGGGCCAGGGTGTGAGAGTTAACATCTCTTATATAACCTGGGGCAGGCGTCTGGTTTATGGGCACAAGCTCATCCCCTGTCGAGATAATTCCAACCCGCGG
>JBHEPK010000189.1:3371-3781 GCA_046260325.1 Desulfonatronovibrio sp. | reverse complement strand
ATATTGATCAAGATAAACGAGGATTTCTATTTTTCACAAAAGGCCATTGAACAATTAAAAGTCAAAATTACAGGTTTTTTTGAATCGAATGAGGAGATGGGGCCTGTTGAGTTTAAAGACCTGACAGGCCTTTCCAGGAAGTTTGCCATTCCTTTATTGGAATTTATGGATAAAGAAAAACTTACTATCAGGGTAGGTGATAAAAGAAAGTTGCGCAGTAAAAGATAATGGCCGGAAATTTCAACACTCTGCTGGGTAAGGACTTTTTCAACAACCTGATAGTCCATTTTAGTAAAAAAGTTACTCTGAATTTTTTAAAGGACGCAGGCATTTGTAGATGCGGATATTAAATCTGAGCGGTACAGCTCTTATATCTTCTTTCAAATCCTTGGGACATCAGGTTTTAAGTA
>JBHEPK010000189.1:0-3361 GCA_046260325.1 Desulfonatronovibrio sp. | reverse complement strand
CTTTTGAAAATTCTTAAATCCAGAAAATTTTACCCTGATCTGGTGTTCTGGAATGATACCTGTCGTCCTCCTGAAGTTTTTGGTATAGAAAGATTGCCCGGGGTGACAATTGGTCTGACCATAGATCAATACTGCAATCCATGGCATGTTCCATACAGCTGGGCTTTTGATTTAATGCTGGTGGCTCAGAAGGATTACCTCAAGTTTTTTACCGAGAAGCGTCTGCCCAGGAAATGTATATGGTTTCCTTTATTCTGCAATGAGGAAAAGGATAAAGATTTTGGTTTGGAAAAAGACATCCCTGTGAGTTTTGTGGGGACCCTTAATCCTCCCATAAATACAGATCGTCCGGTTCTTCTCAAAGCCTTCAAGAAACTTCATCCTCTTTACACGCATCAAGGGCAATATGCAGAAATTTTCTCAAGGAGCTTAGTAGTGCTTAATCAGAGTGCAGTAGGGGAACTTAACTACAGACTTTTTCAGGCTGCCTGCTGCGGTGCTGCTGTTTTGACTGAAGATGTGGGGAATGGACTGATGGATCTTTTTACTCCCGGAGAGGACATTCTCCCACCATATCAGAGAGGTAGCGCTCAGAATGCTGTGGATATTGTCAGGGATGCCTTGAATAATCCCGAACAGACCTTGGAGATTGCCAGAAACGGTCAGGCCAGGGTACGCAGAGAACACAGTGCCATGGTCAGGGCCAAGAGAATTGTTAATATGGCAGAGAGATTAATATTCAAGAATGCTGGTTCGTGGAGAAGGAATAATTTGAAAATTATAGACAGGGAGCTCAGGAAGAGCTTTATTTTCTTAGCTTCAGATAAGGAACTTCCTCTGTCCAGAGAGTTGAGAGATTTTTATCTGAGCCTTGGGATTGCTAAAACTTAATTTTTCAGGTTCATCCGAGATCTAAAACTCCCGGATGAACCTGACAGTCTTATTTGTTTATATTTTATTAATCCAGATGGGATTGGTTATGGCCTGATTTCCTTCCTTGTCTTCAATCACTAAGGCATACCAGGTATCCTTTTCAGGGGTTAGTTCAAAAGAGAGTATTTCTTTTGCAGATCCGTCCATTTCCTGCTGAAGGACGTATCCCTCAAGCTCACCATCTTCATCAAATCCTGATCCTTCAGACACTACAGTGATTTTTCCCAACCCATTTACGGAAAAGGCTTCAAACCTGAAGTTAAAGGTGTCAGAACTCAACTGAACAGTATTTCCAAAGTCATGCTCAGGGTACACCAATGGCCCCTGTGATGCGTAGGATCTTCCGCGTTTTAGAGACTGGTAGTACTTTTCTAAGGAAAATTCGCCGTCAATTTTTGCATAAGTCCTCAGGTTTCCTGAAGAATATAGCCAGACATCGTGAACATCACTACCTCCTGAAAGGTAGTATTTCTGATCATTACTCCAGAAGTCCCATGCCTTTTGAGCTGCTTTCTGGTTATCGGATGTTGAGATAGCACCATTTAGCTCAATCAGGTCAAAGTCATTGGCCCAACCACCTGGAGCCATATCCTGCTCCAGACTATGGAAATACCCGTATGTAATGTATGGATGTGCAATAATTATTAGTGCATCCATTTCTCTGGCTCTGGCAAATATTTCACTTACATTTTCTGATGGATCAATGCTTACATTGCTGTCATTTAAAGGAATGGGCAAAACATTAATGTGGCCCCAGTTAGGAGAAACTTCAGTTCCTGAAATAAAAGGAACGTCTCTTGACTGGGTCAGTTCTTCGATTTCCAGATTGTTGCCTATGGAATCATGATCACTTACGAATACAATATCCAATCCGCTGGCAAGCTGTGATCTTACCAGATAATCAGGAGGAGTAACGCCGTCCAGGATATCTGAATGGTGATGAAGATCACTTGAATACCATCCTCTCTCTGTCGGATTAACTTCAATGGATACTGGCTGGGTAACATTGTGATTACCATCTGGCTCAACAGTCAAATTGACTTTTTCACCCTTGGATATGAAGTTTGCTCCGTGTGAAACAGTGAATTCGTATTCTCCTGGAGCAACAACAAACTCAGCGATTCCGGGATTGTTCAGTTTTGTGAAGAAAGTTCTTGCTCCAACATATTCCACCAGTACTTCCGGACCTTTAGTCACTTCTATACGAGCATCAACTGGTTTATTGTCAGTCTTGTCAGTCACCTTAAGAGTAACATTTCCGCCTTTTTCAACGTCTCTGAAATTAAGCTCAATTTCTTTATCATTCTTGACAGCTGCTTTTTGAGTAGATGTCAGAGAATAGCCCTTGGCTACGGCGTGCACTTTGTATTCACCAGCTGGTAGAGGCATTTCGTAAACACCACCTTCCCCAACAGTCCAGGCGTAAAGAAGTTCTTCACCGTCAGGCGCGGTCTTTTCAAAGATGACAACTGGTTTGTCAATGATATTTCCATCGGTTGTTTTTACGGTTCCAGATACTTTACCATAGTTTTCGTTCTTAATATCCAGGTTGTTATTCATTACCTGGGCAGTGCTTCCAATATCCTCAAACTGAACCCAGGCTTCAAGGGTTACGCTGTCGCCGGGTTTCATGGTTTTACTCTGGTAAAGGTCGCGCCATCCTGTTCCCCATGCAAAATCAGTGAACCCGGGATAATGCAGGGCCATGGCGAAGTTTTCATCATAACCCAGTACGTAGTCGCCATACCATTTTTCGCCAACCTGGCCATATCCTTTTTCAGTTGTGCCCCAGGGGCCAAACATATATCCGCTCAAGGTGCAAAGAGAATATCCAGCCAGAAGGTCTTCGTATGTTTTTTCACCTTTGTTGGTCATTTTGGTGGAGACCTTGAGGTTTCTATTTCCTGATTCAACAATATAGGTTGTAACCAGAACGATGTCCTGATCGTAATCTCTTTTAATTTGTATGACAGCCTTTTCAGAATTTTGGGAAATAAGGCTCACTTCCTGATAAGTGCTTGGCCAGGCTGACCAGCCGTGGGGAAGAAAATCAATAAGGGCTGTCCTGTTGTCGCTCCACTGGCCATCCACAAATATTGCTGAATCAACAATGGAGCCATGGGGAACACCCCATGGAGGAGTCGTACCTACGGCAAAGGATATTTTGTAGAATTCATTGGATACGGTTAAATCTTCTTTATGAAGAGCAATGCCGTTAACAATATCTGTAGGACCGGTCTTAACACTTACACCCTGGGGAGTTGTTTCAGCCTGAGCAGAAATAATCCCCACCATAAGAAAAAAGATACATAACCAAAAAATGTTGAAAAAGTTTTTCACATTAACCTCTTTGTTTTAAAATTAACAATAAATCTCAACTATTGACCTGTAAGTTAGCCTGGCTAACTGCAAAGTCTTATAAAATCCT
>JBHEPK010000188.1:0-3828 GCA_046260325.1 Desulfonatronovibrio sp. | reverse complement strand
ATCATCAGGGGATGAAAAACGCATCAGATTAGATGTTTTTCTTGTGGAAAATTTTTCTGAGTGCAAGTTTACCAGATCCCGGGCAGGGGCCTTGATCAAGAACGGTCATGTTCTTGTGGATAAAAAGACCTGTCTTAAACCTTCTCATAAGGTAGCGGCTGGTCAGGTTGTAGATTTAAACGTTCCGATAGAAATAAACAATGCTCCTGCCCCTTTAAAGGGAGAAATAACAGAAGTCTTTAAAAACGGTTCTGTTCTTGTGCTGAACAAACAGCCCGGCCTCAGCGTGCATCCTGCGCCTTCCATCAGTGAGCCCACCCTGGTTAATTATCTTCTGGAAAAGTATCCCCAATTAAGAGATCCTGAATCTGCTGAACGACCCGGAATTGTGCATAGATTGGACAAAGATACCAGCGGCCTTATGGTTGTGGCCCTTGATTCCAGCATAAAAGAATCTTTGCAGAGAGCTTTTCAGGACCGCTTAGTGGATAAAAAGTATGTGGCCATAATCAAGGGATGTCCTGATAAGGCAGAAGGTGAAATTAATTTGTCCCTGAACCGTGACCACAGGAATAAAACCAGGATGAGGGTGGATAGAAATGGTCGCACAGCAAAGACGAATTACAAAGTAATTTATACTGGAAGGGATAAAAAATGGTCTTTGGTTCTGGTGCAGATTCTTACAGGACGTACCCATCAGATAAGAGTGCACATGTCTTCTCTAAGACATCCTGTGCTTGGCGATATTTTGTACGGGGGCAAAATTGATTCATTTTGGGGATACAAAGAGAAACTGCTCCAGAAGTTAGTGAAGAGACAGCTTCTGCATTCCACTGAGCTGGGTTTTAATTTACCTTATACTGATAAATATCATCTATTTTTTCAGGCTCCGCCAAAGGATTTTCAAAGGACATTTCTTTACTTAGAACGTTGTTTGCAGAAAGTAATAATAACAGGCTCCATGGGATCGGGGAAAAGCTTGGTCATGTCTTTTCTTAAAGAACTTGAGTATCCGGTTTTTGTGGCTGATGAATGTGTTAATGATCTTTATGAGCCTGGCAATGATGGCTGGAGAATGATAAAAGGGCGTTTTGGAGACAGGTTCATAGATGGAGATGATCTTCCGGTAAATAAATTGCGCCTGGGTGCTGC
This sequence comes from Desulfonatronovibrio sp., assembly GCA_046260325.1. GTDB lineage: Bacteria > Desulfobacterota > Desulfovibrionia > Desulfovibrionales > Desulfonatronovibrionaceae > Desulfonatronovibrio. The sequence goes on along the minus strand of JBHEPK010000188.1, from coordinate 2,676 downwards.
GGTAAGTCAGGACAGGGATATTCTTAATGAATTAAACCATCTGATTCATCCCTTAGTCCGTCAAAGGCTTGAGTCTTTCTGGCTTGAGCATGAAGATAAAAGAGTGGCTTTTGCTGAGATTCCTCTGGCAGTTGAAAGCGGTATGGATATGGATGCTCATGTTGTGGCTGGAATTTACTGCCCTGACGAGCTACGCTACAGCAGGCTTGCTGACAAAAGGAAATTGAGCCGGGATCAGTTTGTTTATCTTGATGAAAATCAGATGAAGCAGGCTGAAAAATTAAGGAATTGCCAGCTGGTAATAGATAATTCTTCTGATGAAATGATCTTGGAAAAAAATGTTTACTCCTTGACCCGGGTGCTCAGATACTTAAGAGTTAAGATTGGCGCAAGAGGGGACTTACGTTTTAAAGATCTTACGCAGACGTAATTGTTCACCGCATTTTTCTACTTTGGATGCAGGCTGTCCTTAAAGCGTTGTGAATAGATACTCGCAAAATAAAATTTTCAATGATCATTAAAGGATTGTGAGCTGAGTGATTCCCCTCAAAGACAGTATACCCAACGTATTCAAACCATACATGGTCTGGGGGATAATTGGCGCCAATGCTCTAATTTTTATTTACACCATGGGGCTTGGGCCAAGGGATCTGACGACTTTTTTTCATCTCTACGGTGTTGTACCTTTAAGGTTAACTCATCCTGATCTCGCTGTAATGGCTGGTTATCCGGGCAGTGGATATTATACACTTATCAGCCATATGTTTATTCACGGGGGATTCTGGCATTTTATTCTCAACAGCTGGATGATGTGGATATTTGCCGACAATATTGAGGATGTAATGGGGCCGGTGCGTTTCCTGTTTTTTTATCTTTTGTGCGGGGCCGGAGCCTTGTTGACTCATATATTGTTTAATTTCGGATCACCTGTACCTGTAGTGGGTGCATCCGGGGCCATTGCCGGAGTGATGGGGGCCTATCTTTTACTTTATCCTCATTCAAGGGTAATAACCTTTATCCCGATTTTTTTTCTTCCCTATATTATTGAAATTCCAGCTCTGGTGTTTCTGGGAATCTGGTTTATCATCCAGCTTTTATTTGCTGTTGGATCAGGTCTTTTTGGGACAGGGACAGGAGTTGCCTGGTGGGCCCATGCTGGAGGATTTGTTCTTGGGATGGTCCTTCTTCCCCTTTTCAGGGACAGGAAAAGGTGTTATTACTGTTATGAGAAGATACGCAGGAAAGAGGAGTTTCTTCTGGAATAAAAATACTGAGGCTGCGGATAGTTATCCGTTTTTTTTATAAATTTTGTCATCTAATTATATGGAGATTGCCATGCTGAAGATACAGGACCTGCACGTCAAGGTCGGCGGCCATGAGGTCTTGCAGGGAATCAACCTGGAAATAGAAGAGGGTGAAACCTTTATTCTGTTTGGTCCCAATGGATCAGGCAAGACTTCACTGCTCATGACCCTTATGGGTTTTTCAGGATATGAAATAACCCAGGGAAAAATAATGTTTAAAGGCAAAGATATTACAGAGATGCCCACATACGAAAGGGCAAAACTGGGCATAGGTATGTCTTTTCAGCGCCCCCCAACCATTCATGGTCTTAAGACCAGAGATATGGTTGGACTTTGCGCTGGTGAGGCCGAGGTTGATGTAGAGGCCTTAGCTGCCCAGGTCAATCTTACTGATTTTCTTGACCGGGATATCAATTCCGGATTTTCCGGTGGAGAGATTAAACGTTCTGAACTTTTGCAGCTTATGGCCCAGAATCCCAGTCTGGTGCTTTTTGATGAACCTGAATCTGGTGTTGACCTTGAAAATATGGCTCTTATCGGTAAAACAGCCAAGGCTATTCTTGATGGTCCACAGGAACCGGATAACAGTTCTTCCCTGAAACAGCTTCAATCCAAGTACAGGACTTCCGGTCTGATAATTACCCATACCGGTTATATCCTGGACTATATTAACGCTGATCGCGGGCAGGTATTGTATCAAGGTGTTTTGTGCTGTACAGCCAGGCCTCGGGATATTCTCGATCATATAAGCAAATATGGATATAAGGAGTGTGTCAAATGTCTAAACTAAACAATTCAGAAGATCCCAAAGTGGATTTGGGTAAGTTCAGCTTTGAGGATGGAGATTCCATGGCTCTGCAGGACTTAAGAGATCTGAGCGAAGAAGATAAGTCCAGGCTTCGTATGGCCGGAGTTGATCCTGATGATGCCCACCGGAGCGGAAGTTATCTGCATATTGATCATTCCAAGGTTCATTGTAAATCGTGCCGTGAAGATGTTGAAATAATGGATACTCGTGAAGCCTTAGACAAGTATGATGGCCTTCCTGAATATTACTGGCAGGCAGTTGATAAGGATAAGGATGAGTTTACCAGGTCTGCAGCAGCTAAGATACATGGCGGTTATTTCATCAGAACCAAAAAAGGCGCCAAGATAACAGAGCCAGTTCAGTCCTGCCTTTTTATCAAGGGTGAAAATGTGGGACAGAATGTCCATAATATCATTGTTGTTGAAGAAGATTCCGAACTTCATATAATCACCGGGTGCACCACTTCAGCCAATGTAAACTCGGCTCTTCATCTTGGTATTTCAGAGATATATATTAAAAAGGGCGGAAAGCTTACTTTTACCATGGTTCATAACTGGGGAGAGG
>JBHEPK010000187.1:0-3867 GCA_046260325.1 Desulfonatronovibrio sp. | reverse complement strand
GTATGTATGGTCCGCTGCAGCGGGTGGTTATTGAACTGAAGATTCTTCGGGGTGATCTGGAAAAAACCATCCAGGAAGGTCTTGAGCAGACAGCAGACTATGCTGACCGGGCAGAGGCCCATGAAGCCCATGAAGCCCATCTCATGATCTTTAATCGGGACAGAAAAGTATCCTGGGACGATAAAATATTCAAGCGACAGGAATCATATCAGGGCCGGGAGATTGTTGTCTGGGGTGCATGATGCAAGTGTTCAAAGGCAGGAGAAAAGATATTTTGCCCACGGAATACACGGAAAAGCACGGAAGTTGTTGAACCAGGGGGGCGGGTTTTATGAAGCAGGCAGACTGTTAAGGCAGAAAGGATATCTTTTTATCCCCAAAGGCGATGATAACCTTTCCTTCCTGCATGGCGCCGGGAGGAAAATTCCTTGCTGAATTTATGGCATAAACGATTTACGCTGCTTGTAAATTATGCAGTCAATAAGATTGATAATGGACTAAGTTCCATGGGTACTCCATTAAATTTGAAGATAATGATCAAAACTATTGACAGTTGAAAAAGTAAATTATAGACACCGATTTCAGGCGTACAAAACAGAAGGCCTTGCTGGTGTTTTCATCAGCGTAACTCTAAGTTTTAACAGCAGGGGGCTGATTATGTTCAAGGGTTTTGGAAGACGGAGGAAAAGAGAAAAGGGATGTCAGGTTTGCGGCTCAGTCAATAATGTTGAAGTTGACAACGGGCAGGCTTCAGTCCTGACCAATATGGGTAAGGGCTGCAAATGCCGGGTCAGGCGTCACATGTCCGGGGGTGCCATCAGGCAGCGTCTTCTGGACCTTGGATTTATTCCGGATGCAGAGGTGGAAATGATCCGCTGCGCAACATTGGGAGATCCTCTGGAAATGCGTCTCGGTACATATTATGTTACTTTGCGTAAAAAAGAAGCTGACCTCATAGAGGTAGACTAACAGTTTTTTGAAAAAGTCCATATTCAACTAATTGATTACGCAACCCAGCTACAAGTAATACAGTACGTTGAATCAGCCTATTTTTTGATAAGCTTATTGATATTGATTGTTATTATGATTATTCATCTGTACTTTTCAAGTCTTCAGATCTCAACCCGGCAAAGGTATTTATTATGCCCTTTCAGAAAGCAAATCTTATAGTCGGCCTTGCTGGACAGCAGAATGCCGGCAAATCCACAGTATTTAACATGTTGACCGGTGCAACTCAACACATCGCCAACTATCCAGGGGTGACTGTTGATAAAAAGACAGGCACTTACCGTGAAAGCGCCGGCAGGGTCGAGGTGGTGGACCTGCCAGGCACCTACAGCCTGACCTCATATTCTCTCGAAGAGCGCGTTGCCCGCGATTTTCTACTCAGGGAAAAGCCTGACGCTGTGATCAATGTTATTGATGCTTCCAGTCTGAAGAGGGGTTTATTTTTTACTTTCCAACTTCTCGAGATGGGGTTTCCAACAGTCATGGCCCTGAACATGATTGACGTGGCCAAGTCCAACGGCCAGACAGTTGATCATCAGAAGCTGTCTTCTATCCTTGATATCCCTGTTGTTCCCACCATCGGCAGGAAGGGCAAGGGCAAGCAGGAGCTTAAGGATGCCATTCGCAGAAGCGCAGTGGAAACTTCAGTCCAGGACAGGCTGATTGTTCAATATGACCGTTTGGAAAAGTATATTGAAACGATCGTGGGTTTGCTTGAGGTCTCTGATTCACTTAAAAAGCATGTCTCTTCCTGCAGGTGGCTGGCCATCAAGCTCCTGGAGGAAGATCCTGAAGCAATCAGGATCCTTGAGGAGCATCATATTGAGCACGAACATATTTTAAAAGAAACAGTCAGTGTTATCAGGGATTTTGAGGCTGAAGCAGATGTTTCCCCGGCAGACTACGTAATTTCCTGCCGGAACAGAACGGCTGAGGATATTATCAGTCAGTGCATTGAAACAGTTCCCGGACACAGGGGCAATATTTCAGAAAAAATTGATCGGCTGCTTTTAAACAGGGCCCTGGCCCCGGTGTTTCTCGTGGCCACGGTTTATCTCATTTACGAATTATCCATTGTTCAAGGCTATAAACTAACCAACTGGACATGGCCTGTACTGGCCTGGTTTCGTTCTTTAACAGCCGGCCTCCTTCCTGACCCGGGTATGCTGCAGGACAGTATGCTTCGCTCTCTTCCCCTGTGGATGGTTGATAGTGTGAATACTCTGCTTAACTATGTCCCGGTTTTTCTCATACTTTTTGCCTTGATAGCCATTCTTGAGGATTCAGGCTACATGGCCCGGATAGCTTTTATTCTGGACAGGGTTTTTCATAGTTTTGGTCTGCATGGTCAGTCCACCCTGCCTTTTATCCTGGGCGGAGTATTCACCGGCGGATGCGCAGTGCCAGGAATCATGGCCACCAAGGGTATTCCGGATGAGCGATCCAGGCTGGCCACAATTCTTACCGTGCCCTACATGAACTGCCTGGCCAAGATTCCATTATATACCCTGCTGGTGGGCATATATTTCACAGCCTATAAATCTTATGTCATGCTCTTTATTTCCACCATAACCATTATTATGGCCATGATCATTGCCAAGCTTCTGACCATGACCATTTTAAGAGGCAGAGAAACTGCTCCATTTGTCATGGAGATGCCCAGCTACCATCTGCCTACTTTGACCGGGGTTTTGCGCCGTGCCTTTGACCGGACCTGGGTTTATATTAAAAAGGTGGGAACTGTTGTGGTGGCTGTGGCCATCTGCGTGTACATTCTGCTTCAGTTTCCCGGTCTGCCGGATGAAAGGCTTGAAGTCCATGAATCCCGGATGAACGCCGCTGTAGGGGATTTTCAGGAAGTTATCAGCCATACGGATTTTGCCAATCTGGGACAGACTCGGGAACAGGTACTTGACCTGCTCAATATTTCGGCAAGGTACCGCGAACAAAAGATGGCAGCCGGTTCCAGAGAGGCTTCTGCGGCTGTGGACAAGAGATATCAGGAAAATCATCCGGACATTTTCCCCCTTTTGCGGGCCCGGGACAAGGAAGCCAGGCAAGTCAGCGGATCTCTGAAAGGGCTGGCAGCGGAAAGATCCACTATCCGAGGGGTCATCCGTGAGGAGATCATTGTCCACAGTTATTTCGGCAGGGTGGGCAAGTTTTTGGAGCCGGTTACCCAATATGCCGGTTTTGACTGGAAAATTAATGTGGCCCTTATCAGTTCCTTTGCTGCGAGAGAATCCAGTGTGGCCACCCTGGGAGTACTTTTTCAAGAAGGGGTTGATGAAAACGCCACCCTGGAGGAGCGTATGAGCAGGGAAAGGGAAAAAAGCGGCAATACACCGCTCAACGCTCTGGCTCTGATGCTTTTCTTCGCCCTTTATCCACCGTGCCTGGCCACTACCATAATGGTTAAAGTCCAGACCGGCTCATATAAATGGATGTTCTTTTCCATTATTTTCCCGACTATATTTGGTCTGGCCGTGGCCAGTGGGGTTTATACCGGCGGTATGCTTCTGGGTCTTAGCGGCATTCAGGCCATGGCTGGATTTTATTTTCTGGCTCTAACCACGGCTATTGGGTTGTCCTTTGTGCCTGACCCTGCCTGGAAACATACTGGAAGGCCAATTATTCGCAGAAAGGAGACAACGTCATGATCTGGGAATATCTTGTTCTAACAATTGCTGTTATCTGGGCTCTGGCTTATCTTTGGAAGATTTTTATCCGCAAGAAAGGATGCTCTTGTGATTCTTGTCCAGGGGCAGATAGTTTGGATTGCGGGTCCTGTTCCACAGAAAACCACATACTGGAAGATTTTCAAGAAAAAGATTCAGGGTCTGATCATAAGGATAAATG
>JBHEPK010000186.1:3597-3868 GCA_046260325.1 Desulfonatronovibrio sp. | reverse complement strand
CCATAAGAGAGCTCAAAGCCAAGACAACCGAGCTTGATCAGTCTGTAAGGATGATCTCCAGCCAGCTTGGCATTGAAATTTCTTCTTCAGGTACAGAACGACCACAAATGCCGGAAGAAATATCGCCGGTGGAAGATTTTCAGCCTGCCCAGTCAACACCGACATCTGCCAGAGCCCTTTATCAACGCGCCCTGGATTCCTTTTTTGATCGTGACTACGAGCTGGCTCAATCATTATGGCAGGAATTTGCGGAAAATTTTACTGATCACGA
>JBHEPK010000186.1:0-3587 GCA_046260325.1 Desulfonatronovibrio sp. | reverse complement strand
GGCCGCCAATGCCTATTTCTGGCAGGGTGAAAGTTTTTATCAGATGCAGAAGTATGCCCAGGCAGTTCTGGCTTATCAGGAAGTGATCACTAATTTTCCTGACAGCAACAAAATGAGTGCCAGCATGCTCAAACAGGGTATGTCTTTTTTCCATCTGGACAAAGAGGAAGCCGGAGAACTGGTTTTAAATGAGCTGGTGAATAAATATCCTGATACAGCTGAAGCCAGAAGGGCCAAGGCTTTCATCTCGCAGCAACAATAAAAAACATTTCAACAATACAGCAGGTTTGTAATGGATCCATCAAGGCAGTATTCGAAAATCATTTCTCTTCATTTTTCATCAGATGTAGTGCGCAGGCCCATGATGTATAATCTTGCCAAGCATTTTGATCTGACATTCAACATTATCAAAGCCAGAATAAGTCCCCGGGAAGAGGGACATATGATTCTTGAGCTCTCAGGTAAAGAAGAAGATTACAAAAAAGGTATTTCTTATCTCCAGGAGCATGGAATCAGCATTCAGGATGTAGCCCGCTCCATTAATAGAGATGAGGAATCATGTACTCATTGTGGAATGTGCACAGCATTGTGCCTGACAAAGGCCCTTTATCTTGATCAGGACACCAGGATGGTTATTTTTGACAGCAGCAAGTGTACAGCCTGCGGTATGTGTACAAAAATATGCCCGGTATCTGCCATGCAGACAGAGGCCAATGGAGATTTTTAATTAATAGATACACAGATAATTCATTTAAGTCAGTTTTTTACTTTTAAAACTTTAAATTTTTGTGTATATATGAAGTCAATAAGTGGATAAACCTTATCCGGTTGTTGAATAAGGACTTTTGCAACCGGCTGTTATGTTTCGGCCACTGTTTTTTTGAGATTCTTGACAGCATCAATTTGAGTTTGGGAGGATTTATGGGTAGCCAGGATAGAAATTATTCAAGGGTTTCCACCAGGATAAAGGCTTATGCCCGGGTGACTCCCTTTGCTGATGCCAAGCCGATTTTTACAGGCTGCTTTGCCTGTGATATGGATGACCAGACGTCCAAGAATCTTCATGGTTCGCACGTACCAAGAGAGCTTATTGCTTTTCTCAAGGGGATGGATGAAAAGCTTAATATGATCCTGAGTCTCCTCAATAAGGGAAATATTCAGGATGACTTTCCCATTGCCACAGAGGTAATAGAAATCAGTGGGGCCGGACTGCAGTTTATTTCAGACGAAACTTTCAAGGTTGATGATGTGGTGGAAATGGCCCTGATTTTATCCCAATTCCCTCTGAAGGTAGTTGGCATTGTAGGACTGATAAACCGCAGAACAAAAGTTAAGAATGTCCCTGTGTGGGTAGTGGAATTCACCAGTGTCAGGGATATAGACCGGGAAAAGATAGTTCAGTTTGTATTTCAGGAACAAAGGGAACAAATCCGGGGCAATAAAAGTGAAACTGACAAGTAAAAGATACATGGCTCTGGCTGAAATGTACCTCATGGATGGTCTGGGCAGGAAAGTAAATGGACTGATTCATAATTTAAACAACCAGATTCATGTTGTGGATATGCAGATGTCCATGCTTGTAGCCAAGGCTGGCAATACAGGGGATCAACCTCTTGCCGCCTTTGAAGGCAAACTTGCAAAATCAGCTAAGGGCATGTCCAGGATCGTAAAGGCACTGCAAAATAATGGCCAATGCTCATTTTATGCCCAAAAGGAGCCAGCTCAGATTAATATTGCTGACTTTCTCGCATGGCTGATGCAATTCTGGGAGAATGATCTTTTTTTCAAACACAAGGTTTCCAGTGAGGTGAATGTGAAAGAAGGCAGCTTAAATTTGCTGGTTTCCCCTTTTCACTTGACTGTTTGCTTAGAACAGGGGATAAGAAATGTATTGGAAGCCTATCAGGAGATCGACAATTCCAATGAGAATCGTCTTTTGATAAATGCATCTAACCTTGGAGAGGAAGTCAGGATTGAAATTAGGTCTTTTACCAGCATTTCTGACTTAGACCCTTGGGAAGAAGGAAGTTCTTCAAAGCCTGGTCACCTGGGCATGGGGCTTCCTGTTGCCGCTTTTGTGGCCAGAGATATGGGATGGAAGGTTGACCTGCATGGTGATGGCGATAAAACTGTTTATTCGGTTTTAATACCGCGCAACAGGCAGTAAGCTTTGTTGACATCTAAAAATAGTTTTTAACTTTTTAACTTATAGGAGGAAATCGATATGATCAGGTTTTCTAAATTATGTTTTCTATCGTTGATTTTAATGTTTGTTATAGGTCTAAGCAGCACAGGATTTGCAGAAACAAAGATAGTGATTGAGCCCAAGGCTGAAAACTTTGTGTATTTTGTGGATAACTCAGGTTCCATGGCCTTTGATTATGAAGCACTTGGAATGACCAAAAGTAAAGTTGCCAGAGATATTCTTCTGGCCATTAATAATGAGCTTCCTGAGCTTGATGCCAATTTCGGCGTTTACACTTATGCCCCATATAAAGAGTACAAGGCAGTTTCCGGTTTTAATCGTCAGGCTCTGAATGAATCTGTAACAGCTATTCCCATAGATTTTGATATTTTCAAACGCCAGACTCCAGCGGGGTCCGGACTGCTGGATATAGACAAAAAGCTGGCAGGGCTTCAGGACCGCATGGCTGTAGTTGTTGTTACTGACGGAGAGTCTAACCTTGGCCCAGATCCACTACCTGTGATGCAGGACATGTACAATCGTTACGGCAACAGGATTTGTTTCCACTTTATCAGCCTTGCCCAAACTCCTGAAGAAAAAGCATTTGTAAATGACCTGGCCGGCATTAATGCCTGCTCAGTCCAGGCTGATGCCAGTGATATTGCCAAGGATTTTGTTCGCGCAGACTTTATGCAGAAGGTTTTTTATGATTCTAAGCAGGTAACTATTGCCCCTGAACCAAAGCCCGAACCAAAACCAGAACCTGAGCCAACTGAAGAAGTTATTGTTTTCAGTAACGTAACCTTTGACTTTGACAGCGCTCAAATCAAGCCTGAATACAGGGATATCCTGAAGGAAGCAGCCCAGATTATCAAGGGTCGTGCTGGCAAGAAAGTAATGGTTGAAGGTCATACTTGTAATATTGGTCCAGCTAAGTACAACATGGGACTGTCCCAGAGAAGAGCTCAGTCTGTCGCAGACTTTCTGGCAGAACATGGTGTAAGCAAAGATCGCCTGGAAACCAAAGGCTACGGTCTGACCAATCCAAAGTTTGACAATAGCACAAGAGAAGGCAGATCTCTCAACCGTCGAGTTGAAATGCACCTGAATCCCAGGCCCAGGAAATGTCCATGCTTCTGGAAAAAGACCATTCCCTGCATTTAAATTTTCATAATTTTGCCCTTTCCCGGATTAAAATCATTAACCGTAATTTCCTGCACACTCCGGAAAATGTTTTTATAGAAGACAACGGAAGTGCTTATGTGGGACGTTATCACGAAGTTGATCCTGCATCTGTTGTTATTGAGGTGAAACAGATCGATTCAAGTTCGGCACCGTTTATCGGGATTATGCAATATATTGAAAGTGTGTTTGAAAGTAACGGTCATTGCAATATCAGTGC
>JBHEPK010000185.1:0-3883 GCA_046260325.1 Desulfonatronovibrio sp. | reverse complement strand
GTGTAGGCGCAGCCATTCAACTGGGGCGAGCGCGGCAATCTCTAACGCGCTAAGGCTATTTTAAGTTGCTCGCAGGTTCGATCCCGGGCCGCCCGGGTGAGATGCTTCTCAGGCATTTCTGGATGAGCATGTCTAAGTCTTCTATGCGGTAAGGTTTGACAATTCTTTCTGAAAAGCCATGTTCCCTGTAGTGGGACATGATGGGATCATTGGCATAACCACTGGATACAATGGCCAGCAGGTCTGGCTTATTGTGTTTGAGTTCAGATACAAGCTCCTTTCCGCCCATGCCGCCTGGAATTGTAAGATCAGCCACCAGCAAGTCAATGGGTTTATTGTCTTTTTCAGCCAGGTCGTATTCAGTCAGGGCCTGATGTCCATCTCTGGCCGTGACTACCTCGTACCCCAATCCTTCAAGGTACTCAGCTGTTACTTCAAGTATATCCGGCTCATCATCCATGATCATAATTTTTGCCAGCAGTTTGGTGTGTCCTGCTGGAGTGCTGTTTTTTTCAAGAGATTCGCGCGAAGCTTTCAACAGTATGGTAAATTCTGTTCCTTTGCCAGGAGTGGAATCAACCCGGATGTGACCATCATGTTTTTTTACTATTGAATAAACAATGGCCAGGCCCAGTCCGCTTCCTTTCTGTTTAGTGGTATAATAGGGGTCAAAAATTTTAGTCAGGTCATCCTGCCTGATTCCAATGCCGTTATCCCTGACTTTAATCAAGAGATACTGTCCAGGCTTCAAGGTATATTCATTGTTTTCATCAATGGCGATATTGGCGGCATGAATATAAAGCATTCCATTGTTGGCTATGGCCTGGTCAGCATTAATGGTCAGATTTTGAATGATCTGGGAAATTTGACCCTGGTCTGCGTACACAGGCATGAGGTCTTCTTTTATGTCCAGGACAAACTTTGCGGATGATCCGCTCAGGGCAAAAGATACAGTTTCCCTGAGGACTTTTTCCAGATCAAAGGTTTTTTTAATTGGTTCACCGCCCCTGGCAAAAGTCAGAAGCTGCTGTGTAAGATCCTTGGCCCTTATGGAAGCATTCTCAATACGCTGGAGGCTTTCCAGTAAGCGGGGATTTTCTTTGGTCTGGATTTTGGAAAGGGAGGTGTTGGCTAATATGACAGAAAGAATATTGTTAAAGTCATGGGCAATACCTCCGGCCAGAAGAGCTATGGATTCGAGTTTTTGCTGGCGGGCAATATCCTGCTCCATTTGCAGTTTATGGGTAATGTCTGTGAAAGTGCAGAAAAAACCATTAAATTTACCGGCATATGTTACTGGAATGCATTGCAGGTTCACATCGATTATCTGACCGGATCTGGTTTTTCTTCTGGTTTGTAGACTTATGTTTCTGCCCTGATAAACTTCGTTGTTGATATGGTCTTTTTCGTGTTCAAAGCCTTCAGGAATGATCAGATCATGGAGATCTTTTCCAAAGACTTCATTGCCGGAATATCCAAAAAGAGATGTGAAACTCTGATTTACATCCACAGTTGAAAAGTTTTCATCAGACATGATAATGGCCTTGGGAGAATTATCAAAAAGCTGTCTGAAGAAAACACGCTGAAGCTCAATTTCATGACGTGCCTGTTCCTGATCAGTTATATTTCTGGCAATGAGTACGCCGTAACCATTGGGTTTCAGGCGAACGATTTTGCAGTTGATTTCTACTGGTATCAGTTTTTTAAGGCTGGTTGTCAGTCGGGTATGAAATATTTTGGAACAGATATTTTTCTGCTGGAAAAAGTTATAGATTTTTTCAGCCTCCTGTGAATCCATAATGGAGGACAGGGGATTTCCTATTATTTTACGAGAACTCAGTTCCATAAGACTTTCAGTTGCCTTGTTGACATCAATTATATTTCCTGAAGTAACGTCTATGAGGATGATGAGATCATTAATATTATCCAGAAGGTTTCTGAATCTGGTAAGCTCATCCAGCTTGGATTTGAGTTCAGGATAGTAGCTTTTCTGCATGGACCTGGGGCCAAGTCCAATAAGCTTTTCTAAGGCATTATCCTGGGTCTGCCCCTTATATGGTGCTGAGAAATATTTTCTGGACATCCTGTACACTCATTTCTTTGGGGTTGGTCAACATACAGGGATCGTTTACTGCGTTCTTGGCCAGTTCTTCAATAGAGTCCTTTTCTAACCCGAGCTGACCAAGAGATTTGGTAAGACCTGCCTCAAAATGAAGATCAAAAAGTTTCTGGCTGAGAATATCACGGACATACTCGGGACTCCTTGCCTGAATGTTCAATCCCAAAATTTCTGCGATTCTGGTGTACTTGTCAATCTCGCTGTCAAAATTGAATTTTACAACTTTTGAAAGAAGAAGGGCATTGCACAGACCATGAGGAAAGTCCATGAGCCCGCCCAGGCTGTGAGCCATGGCATGCACTGCACCAAGGATGGCGTTGGAAAAGGCAAGTCCTGCATGCAGGCTGGCCAGCATGAGTTTGTCTCGGTAAATAATTTCATCAGGATTTTGTACAGCCTGGAGGATGTTTTCGTTGACAAGTTTTATTGCTTCAAGGGCGTGGGTGTCAGTTACTGAAAAAGAAGCTTTGGATACATATGCTTCCACCGCATGAGTCAAGGCATCCATGCCGGTTGCTGTTGTAAGCTCAGGATCCATGCTCAGGGTTGTTTCCGGGTCAATAAGAGCCATATCCGGAACCACGGCCTTGCTGACAATGGCAATTTTCACCTTGCGCCGGGAGTCATTAATAATGGCGAATTGAGAAACATCTGCTGAACTCCCTGCAGTGGTAGGGATACACACCAGAGGAGGTGAGGATATTTCAACCTGATCAATGCCTTCAAAGTCCAGAACATGTTTTTTATTGGAAGCAACAATTCCAGCGCCTTTGGCCAGATCCATGGGGCTTCCGCCACCGATGACCACGATGGCTTCGCAGGCTTCATCAGAAAAGACCTGGGCACAGTGCATAACCTGATAATCCCTGGGATTTGGAGAAACCTGGTCAAAATAGATAAAATCAACACCTGCTTCCTGAAGGCTGTTTCGGATATCGTCCACCCAGCCGCATTTTTCCACCCCTGGATCAGAGATAAGCATGACTTTGTTCACTCCCAGCCTGGAAATAACGCTTCCAGCTAAAAATCTGGAGCCTGATCCATATATGAACTCCGGGGCCACAAATTTACGCAGGTGCACGAGATTATTTGTCATGAAAATTTTCCTCAGGGATATATGGTTTGTTGAGAGTTGCCTGCAGGTACAATAATTCTTTTGTCCTGTTGGGATGTGTGAGTTACAAAAACATAAACGATGACTCATATCAAGCTGTAATATAAGGATTCAACAGGTTTCCAAGGGGCTGATAAATATATTTTTTGAGATCAACCAGCATAGCTCTTGTTAAGAGTTATTTCATGTTATATAATAGTACTGAAAATTATTTGTTTCATAGGCGTTGTGTTAATAGCCTGCCTGGGGCTTTTGTGATAATTTTTATTGAAGTACCCCAGCTGGGGGCAGACTGCGAGTAATTTTAAATCACTTCAGGGCGAGATTGATTCGCTTTGTTCGCAACATGGATTGCCGCGTTTGACCCGGTTGAATGGTCCAAGTTAAACAAAAGAAGGTTTAACTGGATAAGCTGTGACTACACAGCTTGTATTTAACAGGGTAAAAAGACTCCGTTGCAATGACAGCCGCAGACGTGTTTACTCAATACCTGTCATTGCGAGGGAGCGAAGCGACCGAAGCAATCTTTATGGCAAGGTCGCAATGTGCCGAACTTATTTATTGTTCGATTAAAGTAAGCAGTCAGAAAAACATTATGTCATATTACTTAGAAAAAGAACATAGAAATGTAAGTTGCCGGGGTGTAACCC
>JBHEPK010000184.1:3585-3887 GCA_046260325.1 Desulfonatronovibrio sp. | reverse complement strand
GCTTTGCAGCAAAAATTCAAACTTTTATCTATCCAAGATGCACTTGAATTTTTTATTTTCCTGCACCCACTTGAATGGATATTAATACCAAAAAGTATTTACCGGCATTTCAGGTAAGTGCAGGAAAGATATTCGGAAATTATTACAGCCTGTCCAGTAAGGATTTTTCCAGGATGCTGGCAAAGATTACTGATTGGCGTTTACGTAATCAATGGCAGCTTGCACAGTGAGAATTTCCTGGGCTTTTTCGTCATCGATTTCGATATCGAATTCTTCTTCCATAGCCATGATAAGCTCTGTCA
>JBHEPK010000184.1:0-3519 GCA_046260325.1 Desulfonatronovibrio sp. | reverse complement strand
TTTTTGTTCAACGTTCAACGTTCACCTGTTTGCTTTTCTTAACACTTAACACTTAAAACTTAACACTTAACACTTAACACTTAACACTTAAAACTCAAATAACTTACATATACATTCCGCCGTTGATACCTATGACCTGACCAGTAATGTATGATGCCTCAGGTGAGGCAAGAAAGGCCACAGTTTCTGCAATATCATCAGCTGATCCAAATTTTTTTAAAGGAATCATTGACTGGTACTTTTCCTTTACTTCATCATTTAAGGATGCAGTCATATCAGTTTCAATAAATCCTGGTGCAACAGCGTTAACAGTAATGTTCCTGGGGGCAAGTTCCTGGGCTGCTGTTTTTGTCAGACCGATAAGACCTGCCTTGGCAGCAGTGTAGTTGGCTTGACCGGGATTTCCTGACTGGGCTGTTACAGAAGAAATATTAATTATTCGTCCTGTTTTCTGACGCATCATTATTTTGGCGGCCTGCTGCAGACAGAAAAATGATCCGCTTAAGTTGACATTAATAATCTGCTGCCATTGCTCCTGAGACATGCGTACCAGAAGTCCGTCTTTGGTCTGTCCTGCGTTATTTACCAGGACGTCAAGAAAAATCTGGTCTTTTATCTTTTCTTTAAAAAAGTCAACTATTGCCTGATAATCACTAATATCAAGGGCAAAGGCAGAAGCCTTTCCTCCTGACTGTTCAACCATTCTGCAGGTTTCAAGGGCAGGTTCAGGACTGCTGACATAAGTTACATAGACCTGATATCCTGACTTGGCCAGACGAACAGCACAGGCTCTTCCAATGCCTCTTGATCCTCCGGTTATCAGAGCTGTTTTAGTTAGCTTAGACATTTTCTTTCTCCGTTGAAGCTTGTCTTCATGTCATTAAAACTGGATCAGGGATGCTCCCCAGGTAAAGCCCCCACCAAAGGCCACCAGCAAAACGAGATTTCCCGGCTTGATTCTTCCCTTTTCCCAGGCATCAGCTAAGGCTATAGGCACAGAGGCTGCTGAAGTGTTACCATAGTCCTGGACATTTATAAAAAGATTTTCCTGCTTGACTTTCATTTTTTTGGCCAAAGCTTCAATGATTCTCATATTGGCCTGGTGAGGGATAAAAAGGTCAATCTGTTCTGGTGAAATATTATTTTTTTCAAGTAGTTCAAGGCAGACACTCTGCATAGATCTGACTGCATGTTTGAACACTTCCCTTCCTTCCATCTGAACAAAAAAGCTGTCAGTAACAGTCTGTCCCAAAAGCATGGGGTGGGCTGATCCTCCGCCTTTGACAGTAAGCAGTTCGCTAAGAGAACCATCAGCCTTAAGTATGATATCCTGGATATAACATGCAGGAACTTCAGGAGCAAAGGGTTGTCCTGAAACAACACATGCTCCAGCGCCATCTCCAAAAAGTACCCTTGTGGATCTGTCCTGAATGTTAACTCTTGAAGAAACAATTTCAGAGGCAACAAGGAGAACTTTTGCTTCAGGATGCAGGGCGCATAGACTCCTGGCAAGCTCCATACCATAAATAAACCCAGTGCAGGCAGCATTGAGATCCATGGCAGGAATGCCTTTTGTTCCGATTTTTTCCATTAGAACACATGCAGCATTGGGAACATAAGCGTCAGGAGTGAATGTGGCGTTAATGATATGGGTCAGCTGGGCTGGTTTCATCTTTGCTCTTTCCAGGGCCTGGGTAGAAGCGTGAAAAGCCAGGTCAGAACAGGCCTGGTTTTCAGAGATATGTCTTTGTCTGATTCCAGTTCTTGAAATAATCCATTCATCATTGGTATCGACCATTTTTTCAAGGTCCTGGTTAGTCAGAACTGTGTCTGGTACGTAAAAACTGAAACCTGACAGATAGCTTTTATTAATCATGAGATAAAGATCTTCCAGCACCGAATTGTTTGGCAGCTGATATTTTCAGGTAATTAATTTGAAATTGATTTTTAAAATGGTCTGGTCATATGTGATGATAAAATTATTCAGCTTAACAAGCTGTTGAAAATCTCCCAATTGCTGCGTCGCTACAAAAAGTTCAAACTTTTACGTATATCTAAATACTCTGCAACCTTGAACTTTTTTTGCTTCTTGCACTTGGAATTTTTGAACAGCCTGTCTAATAATGACTTTTTCAACACGCTGTTAATCTCTGGGCAGGGCTTTTTTGCTGAAGAGCTGAATTTCCTTGTTTGCTCCCAAGCCGTCCGTCAGCAGCTTGTTGGCCCTGTTTCTAATAAATTCACCAGCCATGATTACTGCATTGGTAACAGCTTTGGAATTGGATGATCCATGACAGACTATGCCAATGCCATTTAGTCCAAGAAGTGGGGCTCCACCATATTCTGCGTAATCTATGCGCCTGCCGAATCTTTTAAGGGCCTTAATGCCCATAAGAAAGCCTATTCTGGCCAACCAGCTCTTTCTGACCTCTTCTTTGAGAATTTTAGTAAGAGAAGTAGCCAGGCCTTCCATGAGTTTCAGAGAAACATTTCCCACAAATCCGTCACAGACTATTACATCGGCTTTGCCAGTAAAAAAATCACGCCCTTCAATATTGCCAATGAAATTCATGGAGGACATTTTAAAGAGCTTTATTGTTTCTTTGACCAGGTTGTTTCCCTTGCCGTCTTCTTCTCCAATGCTCAGAACACCCACCTTGGGTTTTTCAACGTGAAGAACACTCCTGGCAAAAACTTCAGCCATAAGACCGAATTGTACCAGGTGGTAGGGTTTGCATTCAACATTGGCTCCCACATCTATGAGGACTACAGGTCCTTTTTCTGAAGGCAGAATTGATGCCAGGGCAGGGCGTTCAATGCCTTTAATTCTACCGAGGATGAACATCCCGCAGGCCAGGGTGGCTCCAGAATTTCCAGCGCTGACAACGCCCTGGGCCTTGCCTTCTCTGGCCAGGCGGAAGGCCACCTGTATAGATGAGTCCTTTTTCCTACGCAGAATATCCGATGGTTTGTCCGACATTTCTACTACTTGTGTAGCGTGGACAATTTCCAGATCAATATCTTTGTACTTTTTTCCAGGCAGGGCTGATTTAATTTTATTTTCATCACCCACTAAAATGAGCCCCAGATCTTTTTTTCTGGAGGCTTCTAAGGCTCCGGGTATTATAACCTCAGGACCAAAATCGCCGCCCATTGCATCAATAGCAATCCTGGGCTTAATTTGCGGCATCCTGTTGTTGCGGCTTTAAGTATTGGCGACCTTTGTACGTGCCGCAGTCAGGGCAGATGCGATGAGGAAGTGTTGCTTCTCCACATTCACAGTAAATAAAATTGGGAGTAGGGATGTGGTCATGAGACCTGCGCATGCCTTTTTTGGATTTGGATGTCTTTTTTTTGGGTAAAGCCATTTTATACCTCTTTTCTTAAGTTCAATGTTCAAGTTTAACAAACTGTTGAAAATCTCTCTATTGCTGCATCGCTGCAAAAATTTCAAACTCTCACGTATCATAACTACTCTGTGATCTTAAACTTTTTTGCTCGTTGCAATAGGGACTTTTG
>JBHEPK010000183.1:0-3916 GCA_046260325.1 Desulfonatronovibrio sp. | reverse complement strand
TCTTTACCTTCCGTATCGTCCCAAGCGCAGAACCAAAGCCTCCATTGCCCGGGAAAAAAGTCTTGAACCCCTGGCCAGCATGCTTTGGGAGCAGCTGGATGACCTGGATCCTGTCAAGGAAGCAGCTCAATATGTGAACGAAGATCTGGTTCCGGATGCACAGACAGCACTTGCAGGAGCGAGGGATATTCTATCTGAGAATATAAGCGAAGACTCCAGTATCCGGGCAAAGCTCCGGGATCTTTTTTCAAAAAAGGCCAGAATCAAAAGCAGGCTGGCCAAGGGCATGCAAAGTCAGGGTGCCACTTATCAAGATTATTTTGATCATGAAGAGTCTGCTGTGAGAGCTGGAGGACACAGGATTCTGGCCATGCTCAGGGGGGAGCGGGAAAAGATACTCAATCTGAGCTTACGGCCTGATGCAGAGGAAGCCTTGCAGATCATTTTATCCCAAGTGGTAAAAAGGAAAAACAAGTCTTCAATAGAAGTTGAAAAAGCAGTTCAGGACGCATACAAACGTCTGCTGGCCCCCAGCTTAGAAACCCAGTTGAAGCATAGTCTTAAGGAAAAGGCAGATCTGGAGGCCATCCAGGTTTTTGCAACCAATCTGGAAGCATTGCTCATGTCTGCTCCTCTTGGAGCAAAGCCCCTGATTGCAGTGGACCCTGGATACAGGACCGGCTGCAAAGTAGTAGCCTTAGATGAAAACGGCAACCTGCTGGAGCATACCCTGATCCATCCTTTTGATAAGGCGAACAGGGCCAGAGAAATCATATCTAACCTTTTAGATCGTTTTAAAATCTCAGCCATAGCCATTGGCAACGGCACTGCAGGCAGAGAAACAGAAGCCTTTTTCAGGGGACTTGACCTGAAAATTCCGGTTTGTTTAGTAAATGAAGCTGGAGCTTCTGTTTATTCGGCATCCAAAATTGCCCGGGAAGAGTTCCCAGACAAGGATATTACTGTCAGGGGGGCAGTATCCATCGGGCGCAGACTCATGGACCCCCTTTCAGAGTTAGTCAAAATAGACCCCAAGGCCATAGGTGTTGGGCAATACCAGCATGATGTGGATCAAAATCTGCTGCGCAAGCGTTTAGATTCTGTAGTCTCTTCCTGTGTCAACCGGGTGGGGGTTTCCATTAATACTGCAAGTGCGGCTCTGCTTGCTTACGTGGCCGGGCTTGGTCCAGGTCTGGCAAAAACTATAATTGTGCACAGGGCGGAAAACGGGCCCTTCAAAGACCGTAAATCACTTATGCAGGTGCCTCGTCTGGGGCCTCGTACATTTGAACAGGCTGCCGGGTTTATCAGGGTCGAAGAAAGTGAAAATCCCTTGGATTCCAGTGCAGTGCATCCGGAACGCTACCGCCTGGTAGCCCGCATGGCCAGGGATCTCGGAGCCACAGTGCAGGAACTTATGAAAAGTGCTGAGCTGCGCAGTAGAATAAATCTGCATGATTATATTGACGAGGATACAGGACTTCCCACTTTGAAGGATATTATGCAGGAGCTGGAAAAGCCTGGCCGGGATCCCAGGGAGGGATTTTCAGCCTTTTCCTTTGCCGATGTGCATGATATTCAGGATCTTGAGCCAGGCATGCTGCTTCCCGGGATTGTCACCAATGTAACCAACTTTGGCTGTTTTGTGGATGTAGGGGTGCACCAGGACGGCCTGGTGCATATCAGCGAGATGTCACAAGGGTTTGTTAAGAACCCCCACCAGGCTGCAGTTGCCGGACAGAAAGTGGAAGTCATGGTTATGGATGTTGATATCCAGAGAAAACGCATTTCACTGTCCATGAAGCAGGGCAGTCAGCAGAATACAAAGTAGTTGCCGTTCTTCAGGCCATAGATGGGCAGATACTTTGTTTGGTAGCCATTCAGTCTTAAAGAAAGTAACTCCCTCAAAATATGCAACCTTGCCTTAAATGTTTGAAATAAAAAATATTGTCGAAGCACGAGGAAACTCGGATTAACTATCGACCATAACATCTATATGGATATGAATAATAATTTCTGCAGGCCGGATTAAATGATCCCCGTCCTGTGCAATATGTCCTGTAATTTGGTGTTACATCATAATATCTGGCTTTATAGGGTAAAGACCTGATGTTCTCTGTATAGACTGGACAAGTACCGGAAGTTGCGGGTTCAATAACCCTGTTCCCGACAATGCCTGGTTCAGAGCAATAATATCCAGGGCATGCGTAGCACCCGCCAAGCATTAAAGCAAAAACGAAAATAAGCGTACCTTTTCGCAGTGAGTTCATGATTTTTACCGCCTGATAGTTTATTGGTTGGTGTCTTGAAACAGTCTCATCTGGGTTGATACATTCCATTTATCCGGATCTGGAAGTTGATGATTAATTTTAAATCTTTCCAGAGCAATTTTTGAATTTTTTCCCCATATACCATCTATTCGGTCCAGGTACAATCCCAGGTCGGCCAGACGTTTTTGGATCAGTTTGGCATCAGTGCTTCTATTGGGGCTCAGGGTAATTGCTCCAGAGGAAATAGGCCCTGTTGAGGCTCTTTCATGGCTGGATTTCTCTCTTTCCAGAACCGTTGACTGCGGTGTAACCAGAGTGGATAGATATCTATCCAGTTTAAATGAAAAGTCATGAGAGGATATGATTGAATTGTCTACAGTGCTTACAATCCTTGCAGAAACCACTGCTTTATCATCAAAAATATGGTATGTGCCTGTAATTATAGCCTGCGGATCCCAGGAAGTTCTGATATCCCTGGTGTCCCTGGACAGAGCTATTTCACCTGTTTTAGCTCTTATCTGCAAAGAATCTGTTCTAAGTCTTGCTTCTATAACATTATAACCGTGCTGTGAAAATCTGGAACCGATCTGTTCCCCCAGGAGCCTGCCCAGGGCGGATGTTGATTTGAGATTGTTCAGATCAACAAAACTTGAAAACATTATGGGCAGGGTCCTGCTAATGTCCGAGGTTAAATTATATTCAAGAACATCAGCAGCCTGGTAAGTTATTCCTGGAAGACTTTCTGTCCTTATGAATCCACGATTATAATTAGGTGCCCAGGAATAGGCAGTGCCTGAAAGGGAACAGAATACCATGACCATAATTATTATGGATACTAATCTCTTCATTGTTTCTCCTTATTGATCTACAATTCTGTAGTTCACGACTGATGGATCCTGATACATGACATTCTGCTTGTAATTGCCCCAGTCTGAATCATTGATATAGTAAATTGATGAATCTCTGACTATATAGTTCTGGTTCCTGGTCAGAGAAGTAGTGATCATAATTTCCACATTAGGGACAAAATTGGTATATCTGCCTGAATCAACATTAATCTGAGACTGAGCCACATGCATTTCAGCTGAATGGATAGCGTCTAAGGTCGTATTTCCCGGTGGTTGTCTTTTTACGAACATTCCAGGAGCCAGAGATCTGTATACCCCCCCTTGAGTCGAGATATTCCTTCTGCCGTGTCTGACCATGTTCAGGTCAAAAGAGAGAACCATGGCTTCATTTTTACTTCTTGTTACGCGTATTCCATTTTCTACAAGTTTGGTAATCAAAAGGTCATAGAATGATTTTTCAAACGGCGTGGATCCTCCGGCAGCAACATATACAGGATAATATGTGTCAAAGACATTGGCTTCCAGAGAGTCTGATATTCTGCACGCTACATCATTTGCGAGCACTTCCCAGTGGTGGATCGCCTGCATTTTCTGCTGTGTACTTAATGGATAAGCTGCGGGCACGGGAACTTGAGACGCCACTGGCTGGGAAATAACCGGTTCATAAATTCTGGTTGCGCATCCGGTAGTGAAAATAATTAGTGGCAAAAGTCCAATTAAGACGCGCTTTAAATACATTATGGCCTCCATATTTACGTTCTTTAGAAGAGCAGAAATTTGTTTATGTAGTATACTTAG
>JBHEPK010000182.1:3597-3924 GCA_046260325.1 Desulfonatronovibrio sp. | reverse complement strand
ATACTCCATTGAAGATCTGGCTCAAATTGTTACAGAACTTAAAACAGCCAATCCTGAAGCCAGAGTTTCCGTGAAGATTCCAGTAACCAGCGGCGTGGGAACCATAGCTGTGGGAGTGGCCAAGGCTGGAGCGGACATCATCAATATCTCAGGATTTGACGGGGGAACCGGAGCAGCCAGGGAGCACAGCAAAAAATATGTGGGCCTGCCTGCAGAAATCGGGGTGAGTCAGGCCCATAAGGCCCTTGTGGAATCGGGCCTTCGCTTTGGAGTGGAAATATGGTGCGATGGCGGAGTCAGAAGTGGTGCTGATGCCCTGAAAATGAT
>JBHEPK010000182.1:0-3525 GCA_046260325.1 Desulfonatronovibrio sp. | reverse complement strand
CAACATCTCTCATGGGAGTTGGGTGCATCAGTTGTCAGCGCTGTCATCTGGATACATGTCCCAGGGGAATATCAACACAGATAAAGTCCAGCGAAGAAGCTGTTAAGCGAGGCGTTAAGGGATTTACAGCAATTGAAATGTCGACAGAAACAGGAAATCTGGTTCGTCTTTTTAATTGTATTGCTGACGAAATGCGCTCTATCCTGGCAGACATGGGTATTTTAAGATTAGCTGATATTGTAGGAAGAACTGATCTATTGAAACAGGTTTCTCACAATAAAGCGGTTTTTATAAAAGAAATTCTTTCTCCACCGGTTGTCTGTTCTACCAAAAGAACTCTCGGTGAAGTGCGCATGGTCAGAAAACCACTAAATTATTTAACTAAGCTTGTAGCTGATATATCCCTTACTGAATTTGCGGATGAGGAAGCAAAAAAAGTCTGTTTTACCGATAGGTATGTGAGAAGCGTTGACCGGGCCATGGGAACATATCTCGCTGGGGCTGTGGTACGTCAGTTTGGAGATACGGGTAAACGCGGCTTCAGGCTTAGACTGGATTCTTCAGTGCCTGGTAATGGATTATGTGCCTTCAATATTCCGGGAATAGAAGTGGTTGTGGATGGCGGAGCTCAGGATGGAACAGCCAAAAGCAGCATCGGTGGCACATGTGCTATTTTCAAGGGCGCTAACCTTATGGGGAGAAGGGTAGATGGTTCCACAGGAAAAAGTTTTGCATACGGAGCAATCTCAGGAATGCTAATGGTCCAGAATTTTGCTGATTCCAGGGCATGTATCCGTCTTTCAGGGGCGGATGCAGTTTTTGGGGCACGGATTCAGGAAACTATCAGTGATAAAAGCGGTAATCTTGCCACCAGATCTCATCTTAAAGGGTTTGCCTTTGAGTATATGACAGGAGGCAGGGTTGTGGTTCTGGGCGACCCGGGACCCTGGATCTGTTCTGGAATGACCGGAGGGATAATATACCAATGCCTTTATCCTGAGTTTGAATTTACCCTGGATTCTGTAAAACGTCGTTTATCAACTGGCGCTGATGTAACTATCAAATCCATTGATGACTCAGGTCTTGAAAGTATTAATGAGCTTTTAAGCGTCTACATTTCTGAGCTCAAGGCCACTTTTCAGGACCAGGAAGCCCAGGAAGTGGAAAAGGTTCTTGATGAAGCAGACAATCGGTTTGTGATGATTGTACCAGCTTATAAAAAACCGCCCAAGGCAGAGTAAAGTGCGCCTGCAAAAAATAAATTTTTGCAGGCAGTGTTAAGTTGAAAGTTTTAAGTGAAATCAAATATTTACAAAATTCAAAGTGTGCGTTTAACTTCAGTCTTCGACTTTTTGCCGTTGCGTCAGAGTAAGTCAGAGAAACTGAAAAAATTTCTGAAATGAAAATATTGCACTATACATTGTAATTCTGAAGTGTTTGTTATAGGAATAAGCGTTTATGGAACAATTGACAGATTATAGCAAATTGTTAGGTTGCGGTAGAGTCCAATTAAACCTTTGAAGGGAGAAGGCCATGAGATTTATTGACAGCGAAGATATATCCGGCAAGAGATTGCTTATAAGAGTTGATTATAATGTGCCCATTAAAAATGGTGAAATTCAGGATGACAACCGTATAAAGGCAAGCATACCGACCCTGAAGATGGCATTGGAAAAAAATGCATCACTGGTGGTTTGTTCTCATCTTGGAAAACCTAAAGGAAAGATTGTTGATGAACTTTCCCTGAAACCTGTGGCCAAAAGGCTTGGGGAGCTTTTGGATTTAGATGTTATGCTGGCTCCTGACTGCGTGGGGAGTGAAACCAAAGAAATGGCTGATAATCTTAAGTCCGGCCAGGTACTTATGCTTGAAAATCTGCGTTTCCACCCCGGTGAGCAGAAAAATGATCCAGATTTCAGTAAAGAGTTATCCTTTCTCGGAGATGCATATGTAAATGACGCCTTTGGTGTATCTCACAGGGCCCATGCTTCTGTTGTAGGGGTAACAGAATTTTTTGACTTATGCTTAGGTGGGTTGCTTCTGAAAAAAGAGTGGGAATATTTAACCAAAATCAGTAAGCCTGAGCGTCCTTTTATTCTTATTTCAGGAGGAGCCAAGGTTTCTTCCAAGCTGGGTGTCCTGAATAACCTTATGGATAAGGTAGATTGCATGATAATAGGCGGGGCCATGGCAAATACATTTATCAAGGCCATGGGATTTGGGGTAGGTAAGTCCCTTGTGGAGGACGATCTCCTTGATGACGCACTGGCAATAATGCAAAAGGCCAGAGAAAAAGGGGCTGGATTTTATATTCCTGTGGATTTTATCGTTGGTGACGGCATTGATAGTAATGAGGGAATTGAAGTAGTTCCTTATCAAAACATACCTGAGCATAAAATGGCTTTGGATATCGGGCCGGCAACGTGCACCATGTTTGCGGAAGTCTTGACCAAAGCCAAGACCATAGTCTGGAATGGACCCATGGGTGCTTTTGAAAACCGTGCTTTTGCTCAGGGTTCGTATAATATTGCAGATCTGGTAGCTGATCTGCAGGCTGAAACCATTGTTGGGGGAGGAGATACCGACGCCCTGATACATAAGTTGGACCTGACCGATAAGTTCAGCTTTATTTCTACAGGTGGCGGATCATTTATGGAATTTCTTGAGGGCAAGGTTCTTCCCGGTTTCAAGGCCCTGCAAGATAAAAGTTGAAAATGGAGTTGAAAATGTTAAAGAAAATAATGGCAGCCAACTGGAAGATGTTTAAAACACGAGAAGAAGCCTCCCGTACAGCAAGGGAATTGGTTGTAGCGGTTGGTGACAGCCTTCCTGATGACCGGGAAATTCTTATAATACCTTCTTTTACAGCCTTGAAAGAAGTAAATGACGTGCTTTCAGGCCAGAAAGATTATTTTTCCGGTGGGCAGAATTTTTACCCCGCAGATGAAGGTGCTTTTACAGGTGAGGTCAGTCCTTTACAGCTTAAAGATTCAGGATGTTCCCATGTCCTTGTGGGACATTCAGAGAGAAGGCATGTTTTTGGTGAGGAAGATGATCTTTTGGCTGAGAAGGTTGCTTTCGGGCTTGAAAATCAGCTTAAAGTAATTTTTTGCATTGGTGAAAAAATTGAAGAACGTAAACAAGACAAGGTAGAAGAGGTTCTTACCCGGCAGCTGGAAAAAGGTCTAAAAAAGATCAGCAGCAGTGTTTCCCCCCATGAACTTATCATTGCATATGAGCCTGTCTGGGCCATTGGAACGGGTGAAACAGCAGGCTTTGAGGATATATCAAAGGCCCATAATTTTATCAGGAAAAAATTGATTGATATTTTTGAATATGGTCCTGATATAAGGATTCTTTATGGCGGAAGTGTAAAGCCTGACAATTGTGCACACATTATTGGGCTTGACAATGTAGACGGGGTGCTGGTAGGTGGAGCAAGTTTAAACGCAGACTCATTTTCCCGGATTGTTCTGGCAGGATCTGAGGCTGATTCAAGCTTATAATATTTTCACGGAGGTTTTT
>JBHEPK010000181.1:3486-3969 GCA_046260325.1 Desulfonatronovibrio sp. | reverse complement strand
CCTTGAAATATCTGGATATTACAAAAAACCGAATTTTTTATTGCGTATGTCAAGTGTTTTTACGCAAAAATATGTAAAAAAATCAAATTTTTTAGACCTTTAGTATGCAATTTTCTAACCGGACAGCACTGGGTGAACCTATAAAGGTGGAGCAATGGTGACCAGCACTCTCATGTCGGTAACAGCCTTGACTCCATGAGGTTCGGCAATTTCACAAATTAGAATGTCCCCTGTCTTGGCCGGGAGTGTCTTGTCTTCTGCCAGGTATTCACCTTCTCCTTCCAGTATCTGGATGCTCAGTTCTCCTTCCAGTTCATGCGAATGGATAGGCAGTTCCTGTCCAGCCTTGAAATTAAAGTTAATTATTCTGAAATACGGACTGTCATGAACCAGCAGTTTTTTCATGGCTTTGTCGCTGAAACTTCCTTCTTCAAAAATATTCATCATCTTCATAAAAATCTCCTTGATGGTTAACTGTTCATG
>JBHEPK010000181.1:0-3476 GCA_046260325.1 Desulfonatronovibrio sp. | reverse complement strand
ATGTTTTCAAATAAGTTGTCCTTAGTAATAAAAAGTATTATAAAAGATAAAAAGGGTTAAGTAAATCATAACCCATGGGAGCAAACTATGAAGAAAAATAACATTAATTCCAATACAAAGTCTTTAACATCAAGTCTGGTTTCCAGAAGGGACTTTCTTAAAAAACAGGGACAAGCTGCACTTTTTGCCGCAGCAGCTGCCAAGGCCGGGTTGATATTTCCATCCGGAGCAAGGGCAGAGGATATTCCAGATATAGCTGTAAGCAGGGGAGAACCTGACAGGGCGGTTCGAGCCGCAGTTGAGGCTCTGGGGGGAATGGGGGCCTTTGTAAAACCTGGCGACAAGGTTGTAATCAAACCTAATATGAGTTTTGCTCAGCCCCCGGAGAATGCAACAAACACCCATCCATTACTGGTTAAGGCTCTGGCAGAAATGTGCATCAAGGCAGGAGCGTCAAAGGTCATGGTTCTTGATAATCCCCTGCAGAACGCTGATCAGTGCATGGAAATGTCAGGAATAAGCCCAGCATGTTCGGGTCTTGCCAATACTTCAGTGCGAACATTTAATGCCGGCAGATTTTTTGAAAAAGTAAATCTGGATCATGCTCTGAACATGAAAGAAGCTGATGTTATGCGTGATGTACTCGAGTCAGATGTGCTTATTGCAGCTCCAGTGGCCAAGTCCCATTCTGGAACCGGAGTAAGCCTTTCCATGAAAGGAATGATGGGACTGATTCGGGACAGAGGAATAATGCACCGCAGATATAATCTGAGTTCAGCTATTGTTGATCTATGTACTTTCCTCAGGGCAGATCTTACGGTTATTGACGCCACAAGGGTTCTGGCCAGTCATGGTCCATTCGGCCCGGGGGAGGTAATTGAAGCAGACAGGGTGATTGCTTCAAGGGATATGGTTGCGGCGGACTCCATGGCAGTGGATATGTTCCCCTGGTATGGTCGGGATGTAAAACCTGCCAACGTGGCACACATATCAGAAGCATATAAAAGGGGTCTGGGACGGATGGATCTGGAAAATCTCAACATCAAAACCATCAAGACCTGATGAATTTTAGAACAGTCATCCAGACTATTTCTCTAATTTTTTTTATTATCCTTATTCTGCTCACAAGTTTTCCCCTGAAAACATGGTTTCCAGTGGATTTTTTCCTGAGGCTCGATCCTTTAATCTTTCTCGGTACTGTTATCAGTTCAAGGCAGTGGGTCTGGGCTTTAATTCCAGGGCTAATAATAATTATCCTCACTCTGTTCATGGGCAGGTTTTTCTGCGGATATATCTGCCCCATGGGAACAACCATTGATCTAACTGACAGGGTTCTGAAAAAAACAAAGGAACAGTCCTGTTTTGATAAATCCAGGCAGTCACGTTTTGAAAAGATAAAATACTTTATTCTTTTCTTCATCCTGGGCACGGCCTTTATGGGTGTGTCAAGCGTATTCCTTGCCTCTCCATTATCTCTTGTGACCAGGCTATACGCGCTGGTTATTTACCCGGGCCTTGTTTTTCTAAGTGATACTTTCTTAGAAATACTGATGCCGGTGAGTATATGGTTCAGTTTTGATTTTCTGACTTATGCCCAGCCCGATATTTATCTTTTTTCTTCCCAGTGGTTTATTGTTATTTTTTTTATGGCTGTATTTTTAATGGTCTGCTATTCTCCGAGGTTCTGGTGCAGATATCTTTGCCCGTCAGGGGCGCTTATGGCTTTGTTGAGTAAAAAGCCTGTTATCAGCAGACAGGTTTCAGATGAATGCACCAATTGCGGGCTTTGTCAAAAAAAGTGTCCCATGAATGCTATTGATCCTGATCCCAAACTTACCCTTCATCAGGAATGTATTGTTTGTGAAACATGTGTACGCGTATGTCCGGAGCAGGCTGTAAGCTTTGGGATTAAAGAAAAGAAAAGAAAACATAAGGCTGATACTTTTCTTCCTGCCAGGAGGTTGATTCTGACCTCTGCCTTTTCAGGCGTTGGAACAGCAGTACTTTTGCAGACTGGAATTTCCCAGGTTAAGAGCGATCTTTTGCCCGGAAACATACTCCCCAGGTCTTTGATTCGGCCTCCGGGCGCTGTTCCTGAAGAAGAATTTCAGACCAAATGTATCAGGTGCGGTCAGTGTATGAAGGTTTGTCCCTCCAACACCCTGCAGCCCATATGGTTTGAAGCCGGTCCTGGAGCTGTGTTCAGTCCCAAAGTCCTGCCAAGAAGAGGGCCGTGTGATCCCATGTGCAACGCCTGTGGTCAGGTATGTCCCACAGGGGCGCTGAGGAAACTTCCCTTGGAAGAAAAGATGTGGGCCAGAATAGGTACTTCCTATGTTATTCCCCACAAATGTCTGGCCTGGGAATGGGAACGAGAGTGTCTGGTCTGTTATGAGGTCTGTCCTTATGCAGCTATTGAACTTAAAAGAGAAGATGGAATATCTGTTCCGGTTCCTTATATAAGTGCAAATAAATGCAGTGGATGCGGGGCATGTGAGTATCATTGCCCTGTACAGGCTGGTTCTGCAATTGTTGTGGAACCCATGGAAGCACTCAGGTTAAGCAGAGGATCATATATTGAAGCAGGTAAAGCTATCGGCTTTGAGTTGGAAGCAGATCCTGACAGACAGAGAAAACCGCCTGATTACCTTTTTGATTCAGATGATCCAGATGATCTGCCTCCTGGATTCAGCTTTTAGCTCGTTTCCGGAAAGAAAACCGACAGTTTCAGCATCCGTAAAGAAAGAATTTCCGGATGGAAACTAACTTTCGTCAGGTTTATTTTTTACAGGTCTGAAATATACAAGTCCGAATATGAACCAGCCAATGGTCATGATTGATGTGCCTATAAGTACAGGAAGGGGACCAAACTGATATATAAGTGGTAATGAGGCTGCGGTGAACAGACCTCCACCAACAACAGGTTCAAATAATAGCTGTTTATAACCAAAGCTTTCCATAGCTCCTGTCTTGTTGTCAGGGTCAACAATTCGCATGAGCAGAAGTCCTATTACTGTCATACCCATGCATTGGCCAAAGTTGCCCATGCCTCTGGCAAACCAGTCTTTGGGGAACATGAGCGGAGCCAGGATCAGGAATCCAATGAGGTTCCAGGCTATTCCTGCTCCTGCAAGGACAAGAAAGGGAAAGATATGCTGACCAATGGCCTTGAGGGATAATGTGGCCAGGGCAGCAACGATAAGGGTATCCAGAGCTGCTCCGGAGATGCGGTTAATGATTTTGCGATCAATGTATTTTGAATAGCCGATGCGATCTAAGGCAATCTGAATTGCAACACCACCGATCATAGCGAGGGGAAAAAGCGGGACATGGCGCATAAGCTCAAAGTCGCTGTTTCTAAGTATAAACCCTTCTATAAACATAAGCCCCTGATGCAAAAGCCAGCCCAGACTAACTGCCAGACCCACCAGTGCCAGGTGCAGGGATAAAGGTTCGGTCATGGAGCTGAATTTATC
>JBHEPK010000180.1:3550-3976 GCA_046260325.1 Desulfonatronovibrio sp. | reverse complement strand
CTACAGGTCGAGTTGAGTAGTAATTGCTTTTCCGATACTTTCCATCTCAATAGAAGAGACCGATCCGGCTGAATTAATTGAACGTTTTTTGCTGACCGTAGTGAGCTGATCTGCCATCGCCTTTGCTCTTTTACCTCGGAACGTCACATAGGCTTCACTTGGATAAAGTTTTTCGATACTGCTTGTTAAAGGTACAACTTGAACTCTGTTAAGATAATGATTGGAGGCATCATTACTTACAATGACGGCTGGTCTCTGTTTACGAATTTCGCCCCCGATGGAAGGCTCGAAATTAATCCACCATACTTCACCTCTCTTCATTGCCGAAATCTCCAATTGTGCCTTCGGCCCACTCAAAGGCTTCAGATTCCCTTATATTATCAGCAGCCATCTCTGCATAAGCGGAATACATATCTTTTTTCAAAA
>JBHEPK010000180.1:0-3483 GCA_046260325.1 Desulfonatronovibrio sp. | reverse complement strand
GCCGCACAATATCCTCAATAAAACGACTTATTTTTCGTTGCCCAATGACTGTATGAAGACCTTGGTAGACCTCTTCGTCTATGGTCAATGTAAGCTTTTTTTGCATTTTGAAGTACCTCCTCTAATGTGTACGTACAGTAACACGTGTAGCGAGCAATGTCAACGAGAGGGAGCAGATGATATGACCGATACAGGTAGCACATGAATTGACCTATTCAAGCTTCTTCAAATATTCTTGAAAATCATACTTTGAGACTACTGAATAGCTATAGCCATAGTCCGCACCCTGGCTTGGCCCATATTTTGTCCAACCAATGGGGGAAGCTTCAATGAAATGTATTGCAGCAGGTTAATATGTTCAATCGTTATTTTTCATACTTATATTCATAAGCCAGGCCTTTAAGTAAACAGAAACACATAATCAGCATAATACCTGAAAAAGGTAAGGCCGCAGCAATAGCCATACGCTGCAGACCTTCAAGGCCTCCTGAAAAAAGCAGTATCGATGCAGTCAAGGATACGGTGAGACCCCAGACGATTTTCTTGCTCTTTGGAGGGTCTGCCTTTCCATTGGAGGTCAGCATGCTTAATACGAAGGTGGCTGCATCTGCGGAAGTTACAAAAAAGATCACCAGCAATAATATAGTCAGCAGAGTGAGGACTTCGCTTAAAGGATAATACGAATAAAGATGGAAAAGCCCGGTTGAGATGTCTTGAGCGGTTGCAGCTGCTATATTTGCTCCGTGTTTTAGTTCCAGGTCAAAGGCGGTTCCACCAAACACGCTGAACCAGAAAAAGGTAAGAAGAGTTGGAATCAACAGGGCGCCTGTGATAAATTCGCGAATGGTCCGCCCCCTGGATATGCTGGCTATGAAGAGACCAACAAAAGGAGACCAGGAAATCCACCACGCCCAGTAAAACAAAGTCCAGTTTTGTGTCCATTCAAGGTCCATGAAGGGATTTGTGGAAAGACTTATGCTTAGAATAGAGGTAATGTAATCTGATAATGTGCTGATAAAAACGTTTATTATCATGATCGTTGGACCCACGACGAGCATGAATGCCAGCAATAAAACAGCCAGCATGACGTTGGTTTTGCTGAGTATCTGCATACCTTGATCAAGACCTGCCATGCTTGAACCCATGAAGATAACAGTTACTATGGCGATAATAATTAACGTGCTGTATATATCAGCTTCAAAAGGCAGTACACTGGCCAGTCCACTGTTGATCTGCAGAGCCCCGAGTCCCAGGGATGTAACTATCCCAAACACCGTGGCAAAAACTGCAAGGGTATCGATTAAATACCCTGGAACTCCGTATATCCTTCTTCCGATTAAAGGGTAAAAGCAGCTTGATATGAGAGGCGGCATCCCTCTTCTGAAAGAGAAGTAAGCTATGGAAAGACTCATTACAATGTATATGGCCCATGGCTGTAAGCCCCAATGGAAAAAACTGTGACGCATGGCAAACTTAGCCGCTTCTGGTGAGGATGATTCCAGGTAATCCGGCGGGCTGATATAATGGCTCATGGGTTCAGCCACGCTCCAGAATATCAGGCCGATACCCATTCCGGCGGCAAAAAGCATGCTTGCCCAGCCAAAATATGAGAACCGGGGTTTTTCATGATCTTTGCCCAGCTTGACATTACCATACTTGCTCAAAGCCATGAACAGGCTGAAGGCAACAAAAAGAAAGGTAGAAAGCAGGTAAAACCAGCCGAAGTTGCTGATAATTATCTGATGCAACCAGATAGATCCCTGGTCTAAGGCTTGAGATGTAAAAACTCCTGCCAGTATTACCATGAATATCGCCAGGAGCGAGGCTATGAATACAATATTATTTTTCAACTTCATTGTAATCTTCTCCCTTGCTATTGAAATCACATAACCTGCAAAGCCCTGGTATGATGAATATGTTGCAGCGTGTCTTGTGGGGAAGGATCTCTG
This sequence comes from Desulfonatronovibrio sp., assembly GCA_046260325.1. Classification (GTDB taxonomy): domain Bacteria; phylum Desulfobacterota; class Desulfovibrionia; order Desulfovibrionales; family Desulfonatronovibrionaceae; genus Desulfonatronovibrio. Next base: position 1,534 of record JBHEPK010000180.1, on the reverse strand, counting down.
CGGTAGATCCCACGACCTGGCTCATGGCATTAGGTTTTTCTGATTTGCCAACAACAATAAGATCCACATCCAGAGCTGCTGCCTGCTTGACAATCTGTTTGCCTGCCGAACCTCGGGTTTCTATGGCTTCAACATTGTCATATGCATGTGCGCATTCCTCTGCCAGGCGATTGAGGCTTTTCAGTACACGTTTTCTTCTATCCTGCTCAGTGACGGGATCAGGAGCCCTTGCCCCAACATGCAGAATATAAAGACTATTCGCCTTGAACCTGCTGTCCACTAAGTAAGGCAGAGCTACGCTGTCAGTATACTTGAAGTCCGTGGCATAAAGGACTTGCTCAAGCGTGGCTCCTGTTTTGAATAGTCCGGGTTGGTGAATAAATACTGGAAGATTACTTAAACGCAGAATGTCCGAGTCGATATTGCCAAACATAGCACTTCCAAAAACCGACTTGGGCATCCAGTGCAGAGCCACGTAATCCACCATTTCTTCTTCAGCCATTTCTATGATACTTGTGGGTATATGCCCCATGCGGATATGTATCTGTATGGCGTATCCAAGATTTTTTGCCTCGTTGCTGATCTCTCTTAGCTTTTCTTCGATGACTAATCTTTGTTGAGATGAAATTTTTGTAGCCGCGTGCAATAGATGAATTTCTTTGGTTCCGAAATTTCTAAGAAATTTGATCATATTAATTATCATTGCCGGGTTTTCTTTTAAGCTGACCTTGACTGCTACTTTTTGTAACACATGGGCCTCCTAAATATCACAGATTGTTGTTGCTGAAGAATTGAATGGATTGGATAGTGTGTTTGATATTTCAATAATGTTGACCCATTTTTTGTCCAACCAATGGGGGAAGCCTAACCAACATCTGCGCGTGGGCCGGATTGGCCGAGAGGTAACGTCCCACAGGCGTGGAAGTAAAGATGCCGATGGAGGCACTTTTAAGTATGTCATGTGGGTCAACAAAATTGGTTAGAACGGGCTGATTTTTTCTGGAAGGTCCGGGCATGGTCTACTCCACAAAAAAATAATTGTTATCAGGAAAAAGACCAATGGTTTGTTTCTGACGAAGTATCTTTGCTGATAAATTAAACTGCCGCTAAAGGCAATATTATTAACAGAGCTGAATGTGTCAATGAAAATGAGACACCTTCAGCTCTGAGAAAAATTCTAACCCGCCAACTCTTAAGCTTTCAATTACCAGTCTTGAGAACATGCATACTCCATGGGAAAGTTGCTACTTTTGATATTAGACTTAAATCTTTAATCAGATCGCTCATTATGATAAATTTGACGCGGAATAAATTGTAATTCCTGTGTCTCCAATAATATTCAAAAGGAGATACAGATGCCCCAGAAGAGGTTTTCACGGGGGGTTAAATTTGGGTTGTCATTATCATGATGTCAACGAAGAAGTGTTTTTTCATTAATAATTTTTTAGCTAAATTAAATTGACACTAAAATAAGAAATCCTGGAATAAGCGATTGCTTTTAATAGCGTAACTTAAGATGCGGCAATATCAAGCC
>JBHEPK010000018.1:15050-23095 GCA_046260325.1 Desulfonatronovibrio sp. | reverse complement strand
ATGACTAAATTAGCGGTACTGGGAGGCGGAAGCTGGGGGACCACCCTGGCAGACATGCTTTGTCGAAAGGGACTTGAAGTTGCAATGTGGGTCCGGGAAGAAGAACTGGTCCAGGAAATGAGGACCAAAAGAGAAAATACCTGGTACTTACCGGGCATAGAATTGTCTGCAAAGCTTGAAGTAAGCAGTGACGCCAGAGAAGTTATAACAGGAAGCCAATACTTTCTAATTGCAGTTCCATGCCAGTTCATGCGTGGAGTCCTTGAATCCCTTGTAGATTATTTTCCCCAGTCCCCAGTAGTCATATGTGCCAGCAAAGGGGTGGAGCTTGCAACACTGAAGCCCCAGTCCATTGTAATAGGCGAAGCTTTAAATAGCAGAAAACCACATTACGCAGTTATATCCGGGCCATCATTTGCACATGAGGTGAGCAGAAGACTGCCCACAGCTGTAAGCCTTGGATGCAATGATCTTGAACTGGGCAAGACCTTACAGGATATCATGTCCACAGATTTTTTCCGGGTTTATGCCAATTCAGACTTTCGAGGGGTTGAGCTTGGAGGAGCCTTAAAGAATATTATGGCCATTGCAGCAGGTATTTCAGACGGACTTAAGTTTGGCCATGATGCCAGGGCAGCCCTGATTACCAGAGGATTAGTGGAGATGAGCCGCTTTGGAGTGGCCCTTGGCGCCAAAGAAAAAACTTTCATGGGACTTTCAGGCATGGGTGACCTCGTTCTCACCTGTACAGGAGATCTGAGCCGCAACCGCCAGGTAGGTTTAAAGCTGGGACAGGGACAAACCCTCAAAGAGATTCTTGCAAATACCAAAACCGTTGCAGAAGGTGTCAAGACTACAGAGTCTGTTTACCGCCTGAGTCAGGAAATCAAAGTGGAAATGCCCATAACCGGACAGGTCTATCAGGTCCTTTTTCAGGATAAGAATCCAGCAGAGGCTGTTGGAGAACTTATGACCAGAGAACTGAAGATAGAACATTAATTGGATTTTTCAGAAGGTGCAGTCACTCAAACGCATATTAATCAAAATTTTATGGCTTTGTTCAGTTTTCCTGGGCATTACCATCCTGAGCTTCTGGATTATTCATCTGGCCCCGGGTTCCCCTACAGACATGCAGACCACTCTGAGCCCAACGGTCGGGGCTGAAGCCAGGGAGCGTCTGGAAAAAATCTACGGCCTGGACCAGCCCATCCATGTTCAATATGCCAACTGGGTCAAAAGGATTGTCCGGCTTGATTTCGGGCAATCTTTAAGCGGGGATAACCGCCCGGTATGGGATAAAATTAAAGAACGTTTGCCCCTGACCCTTGGGCTCAATGTTATTTCCCTGGTTCTTATTCTCGGGGTAAGTATCCCTATTGGGGTTTTTTCTGCTCTTTACCAGGGGGGATGGTTTGACCGGTCCATGACCATATTTGTTTTCATAGGTTTTGCCATGCCCAGCTTCTGGCTGGCTTTACTGCTTATGATGGCCTTTGGCATTTACTGGCCTGTATTTCCCATATCCGGGGTTACATCCCTTGACTTTGAATACCTGAATTTCTGGGGTAAGTTTGTTGATCTGCTCAGGCATCTGACCCTGCCTATTTTTGTATTCACCATTACCGGTCTTGCAGGAATGTCAAGGTTCATGCGTACATCCATGCTTGAGGTGCTGCGTCAGGACTACATTTTAACCGCCAGAGCCAAGGGACTGCCAACAAAAATTGTGGTGTTCAGACATGCCATGCGCAACGCCCTTATGCCGGTAATTACCATCTTAGGCCTTTCTGTCCCATCCATGATCGGCGGAAGCATTATTGTTGAATCCATTTTTTCCCTGCCTGGACTGGGGCAGCTTTTTTATCAGTCTGTACTGGCCAGGGATTATCCTCTTGTTATGGGCAATCTTGTCCTGGTGTCAGTGCTGACCCTGGCCGGCAATCTGCTGGCTGATCTGGGTTATGGCCTGGCTGATCCACGCATCAGGCTGGGAGCAGGGAGAGACTGATATGATATACCGCTTCCTGCTGACGATTTTTTCTTCAAGATATATTCTTTTGTCTCTCGGCATCATGATTGTGGGCACAATGAGTATCGCGGCTTTGTTTGCCCCGCTGATTGCGCCCTTTGATCCCACAGAGATCAATGTTGACGCTATTTTGCATCCTCCATCATCCCAATATCTTCTGGGCACTGATAATCTGGGAAGGGATGTTTTTTCCAGACTTATCTATGGAGCACGGGTTTCTCTTTGGGTGGGCTTTGTGGCAGTGGGTATATCTCTATCAATCGGCATCGTTTTAGGACTTATTGCAGGATATTTCGGAAGGCTTGTGGATGAGATAATAATGCGCTTTGTGGATGTTATGCTCTGTTTTCCTTCATTTTTTCTGATTCTGGCAGTAATTGCTTTCCTTGAGCCAAGCCTGACCAATATAATGATAGTTATTGGGCTTACATCATGGATGGGTGTTGCCAGGCTGGTGCGGGCAGAGACACTGACTCTTAGGGAAAGAGAATTTGTTCAGGCAGCCAGGCTTTGCGGAGCAGGAACCAGGCGAATTCTTTTTGTACATATTCTGCCCAATGCCCTGCCTCCTGTTCTTGTTTCTGCAACCTTAGGTATAGCCGCCGCTATTCTCACTGAGTCAGCTCTTAGTTTTCTCGGACTTGGGGTGCAGCCGCCTACACCGAGCTGGGGTAATATCCTTATGGAGGGCAAAGATGTAATGGGCATAGCTCCCTGGCTTTCCATATTTCCCGGGATGAGCATCCTTATAACAGTCCTTGGTTATAATCTTCTTGGGGAAAGTATCCGTGATCTCCTTGATCCCCGGCTGAAACAGAATTGATAACTCATGGATATCTATAAGTGATTGAGCAGTAGAAAGATTGTAGTGGATAGGAACAGATCATGATTCATCAGGGTCTGGAAGATTTGTTTCCTGGTCTGGACAATATTAGAGAAAGTGGCGAATATGAGCAGTTCAGAATGTGTTGGCTGCAAAAGATGTAAAAAGTTATTCGATCAGATATTTAATAAATGATACATTTTAGGATTAGGTCCTTAAATGATCGGGGATACGATACTCAATGCTGGAATTATTAAGAATAAAGAATCTTGCTCTTATTGATGATATGGAACTGGAGTTTCATTCAGGACTGAACGTGCTCACAGGTGAATCCGGGGCAGGCAAGTCTTTTATTTTAAGGGCCCTGGATTTTATTATGGGCGAAAAGATTAAAGCCTCCTTAGTCAGACCTGGGCGAGAAAAAGCCCTTGTGGAAGCCATATTTATCCTTGATGATCAGGAGCTTGTTCTGCGCAGGGAACTAATTGCCGAATCAGGCCGAAGCCGCTTTTACCTGAATGATTCCCTTAGTTCCCAGGATAAAATTCAAGCTTTGCGGGATAAGCTGCTAATTCATACCAGCCAGCATGGTCAGCAGAAACTGCTCAAGCCGGCGTTTCACGGTCTGATCCTTGATTCATTCCTGCCTGATAAAAGATTTGTTGAAAAGCGCAACAAGATCCTTGGAGAATTAAACTCCATCCTGGCTGAAAAAAAGTCCACCAGAGAAAAGTTGTCTACCCTGACTGAAAAAAGAGAATATTTAGAATTTCAGCGTGCTCAGATTGATAAAGTAAAGCCAAAGCCTGGTGAAGAAGAAGAACTTATTGAGAAACGAGATGAAATTAAAACCAGGGCTCAGCTCGCCGAGTCAGTTCAAAAATCCTTAGATATTCTGCACAGTCCAGAAACAAACCTTATGGACTCGTTTTATGAGTTCAAGAGAAATCTGCATCTTCTGGCCGAAAGTGATTCTTCTTTGTCACATCTTACTCAGGATGTTGAAAATTTTCAGGCCTGGCTTGAAGAAGCTGACAGGACACTGAGGTCAGTGGGAACAGGGGCAGATACACACGAACTGGAATCTATAGAATCCAGGTTGTGGCAATTGGCTCAGCTCAGAAGAAAACTCAATCGAAGCCTTGAGGATATTCTGCTTTTCCAGCAGGAAATTGATGATACAATTTCCTTTGCGGATCAGGGTGAACTGACCTTGAAACAACTCTCCAAGCAGGAAGAAACACTCAAAAAACAGCTCGTAGAGACCGTGGAAAAATTAGACACAATGCGCAGTGAACAGGCAAAAAGTCTGAAGGTTAAGCTTGAAAATGAACTTCGTTTTCTGGGTTTTTCAGAACACATAAGTATTGTATTTGATTTCAGCCCTGATGAAATATATCCGGGCATAATGGAAAATAAACTCAGGCTGTTGTGGGTTCCCAATCCTGGTCAGCCTGCCCAGCCCTTGGATAAAATTGCATCAGGCGGAGAGCTTTCAAGGTTTTTATTGGCTTTGGTGGGGCTTAGATCAGAACAGAGTCTGCCTACACTGTTATTTGATGAGGTTGACGCCGGCATTGGCGGAAGCATTCTGAATCAGGTGGGGCAACGGATACAGGACCTGGCAAAGGACCGTCAGATAATTCTCATCACCCATTGGGCCCAATTGGCCTGCCTGGCTCAGAAGCATTTTCTGGTACAGAAAAAAGTAATTGATCAGGAAACATATACACTTTGTTCCAGTCTCAGCAATCAGGAGTCCAGGAATGAACTGGCAAGGATGGTTGGAGGGGATAAAGGACTGGAACTCGCAGTGGGATTGAAAAATGAATCACAAAACTGAAAATAAAAATCAGAGCTGCCAGAGCCTTAAGGTTCAGGCTGTAACTTACAGTGGGACAAGGGATTTTGTACATGTTTATCTTGATCCTCCGGGCTGGGATTATATTCCGGGACAATTTATTATGTTCAGGCCAGGTTCGTGGGGCAATGACCCTGTCTGGCCCAGACCTTTTTCCATCTGCGAAAAAACAGATGATGCCCTCAGGCTTTTTATTCAGGTGGTGGGCAGGGGGACTAAGCTGATCAGTTCTCTGGAACTTGGAGAAGAAGTGGATGTGTGGGGTCCTCTGGGCAACGGATTTAATCTTAGTCATGATGAGCCGGTGCTTATTCTTGCCGGGGGTATGGGCATTGCTCCTTTTGTAGGCTTATGCAAAACCCATAAAAAACCGGATAATATAAATCTATTAATGGGCCACCGGGCTCCTCTGAGCAGTTATCCTTATGATGAGCTGCCAGAAAACATGTCTATGCAAGCCATGCAGCAAAAAAACATGGCAGATTTAAATGAATTTCAGCTTATTTTAAAACAAAGAATTCAGGATTTTGCTCCAAAAGGAAGGATATTAGCCTGCGGCCCTTCTCCGTTTCTCAGGGCGGTTCAGAAATATTGTTTAGAATCTAAGGCAGATGCCTGGCTTTCCTTAGAAAATAAAATGGCCTGCGGCGTTGGAGCCTGCCTGGGCTGTGTTACCAAAACCATGGATGGCGAATACATACAGACATGTACCTGTGGCCCGGTGTTCAGGGCCGACATGATTTCGCCTGACTCCTGGTTATGATCCCAAGGGATAAAGGTTAAAAAATGAATCTGCATATAGATATAGGAAAGCTTAAGCTCAAGAATCCTATAATGACGGCTTCGGGCACATTTGGTTACGGCCTGGAATTTAAACCATATGGACCCCTGGAAGAGCTTGGTGCCATTGTGGTTAAGGGGCTTTCCCTCAAGCCAAGGCAGGGCAATCCCATGCCCAGAATTGCGGAAACCCCCTGCGGAATGCTCAATGCAATAGGTCTTCAGAATATTGGAGTGGAAAAGTTTTTGCGGGAAAAGTTGCCTTTGCTTCCCTGGAAGACCACCCCTGTAGTGGTCAATCTCTATGCGCAAAGTGCTGAAGAATTTTCTGATCTGGCCGGAATATTGAGTTCTGAAGAGGGTGTAGGTGCTCTTGAAGTAAATATCTCCTGCCCCAATGTCAAAGAGGGCGGTCTTCAATTTGGTCAGGACCCTCAAGCCGCATTTAAAGTGGTGAACATGCTTAAAAAGCATGCCGGATCCAAACCGGTCATTGTAAAGTTGAGCCCCAATGTGACTGATATAAAAGTGATTGCAAAGGCAGTGGAGTCTGCCGGGGCAGATATTATATCTTTGATAAACACCGTAGGCGGCATGGCTGTGGACATTCAGACCCGAAAACCCTGTCTGACCAATGTTTTCGGGGGGCTGTCCGGACCAGCCATAAAGCCCGTAGCCCTGAAAATGGTTTATGAGGTATGCAAAACAGTCAAGATTCCGGTAATCGGCCTGGGAGGCATTTCCAATGCCCGGGACATCCTTGAATTTATACTGGTGGGAGCTTCAGCAGTTCAGATAGGTACAGCAACCTTCACCCGTCCGGACAAGGTGTTTACCCTTGTCAACGATTTACAAGTAAAAGTAGAAGAGCTGGGGATAAAGTCCTGGGACGAATTCCGGGGAAGTCTCAGCCTTAGCTGACAGTTATCAGACTGTTGAAAATCTCCCAATTGCTGCGTCGCTGCAAAAAGTTCAAACTTTTACGTATATCTAAATATGCCCCAGTGAAACGAAAGAAGGTTTCACGGGGTAAACTTTGACCTTGAACTTTTTTTGCTCCCTGCACTTGAATTTTTGAACAGCCTGTCTGATTCAGGAAGCAGTCTGTACCAATGAGCTGAACATGCAGCGTAAAGATACCAAATTTCAAGACTTGAGGAAATCTTATTTTGCATATATTTGCAATTGTTGAGTAACTGTTCACCGGGTTATCAGGGTGCAGATTTTGCTGAAAGGCAGAAAATGAGGAGAACAGTTATATTGTCTACTACTTACAAGGAGAATGTAATGCCCCAGCCTATAAAAGACGCGGCTGCATTATGCAAAACCATAATGCGTAACGGATATGATGCCTATGTAATCAATGCTCCTTTGCAGAAGCGTGCCTTAGATGAAAAAAATCTTGAGGTTGATATTTGTACTGAGTTAAATACAGAAGGACTATCCAAGCTTTTCCCCAATCTCGAAGAATCAGGTTCTCATGAGTATATAGGACAACTCAGACAGGGAGATGTTGTTTTTAATTTTTATCCAGCAGATGTAATAGAAAGTTCATATACGGATGGGACCATTGCCAGACTTACGCCAAGGCTGGTGAAAAAACTTGAAGCTGTGGGTGATCTCCCACTTTCCTGGGCCTGTCCTTATATTCCCAAAGCCCAGGATATTTATGATGGATTTGAAAAGCTTGATACCGGCCATATCTGTTTTGAGGGTATACCTGATGAAACTTTGAAAAAAGACTACCTCAGAGCCATCAAAGCCCTTCGGTTTTCAGCCAACTACCACCTGCCCATAGAAGGCAACACCTGGCTGTCTATTCTACGGGCCAGCCGCAGGGCCCTGGATTATGTTTCCGTCACCGATATCATGGATGAATGGCGCAAGGTGGAAGCTGAAAATATGTACAGGTTTGCAGAGCTTCTTTTTGAAAGCATGATTCTTCATGGAATTATACCTGAACTGGCATCTTTAACGAGAGTCAGACAGATCAAAAACCCGGACAATGGAGAAGAAACCGTATGGAGTCATACTATTGAAACCATGAAGCGATATCCTGAAGAGTTGCCATATGACTGGTATGGAACTTTGGCCTGTCTTTTCCATGATGTGGGTAAATTGTTCGCTGGAGAGTATTTTGAGGATAAAATTACATTTTATCAGCATCACCGCATTGGAAGCAAAGTAACCCGGAAGATTCTTAAACGGCTCAGGTTCAACACTGATGAAGTCGACCTTGTCTGCCATTTAGTGCGTAATCACATGCGCTTTCATTTTATGCTCACAGACCGGGGGATCAGAAAATTCAAGGCATTGGATGAATATCCACGCCTCATTGAGATGGCCAGGGCAGACATAAAAGCCAGAAACAGCAGTTATAAAGAGTTCAATCATAACATGAAAATGCTGGACCGTGCCGATTTTTCAGAAGACATGCTGGAACCGCTTCTTAACGGTCATGAAATAATGGATTTTACAGGGATTAATCCGGGCCCTGCTGTTGGATTGATTCGCGATGCACTCCTGGATGCCCAGGTTTCAGGTGATGTATC
>JBHEPK010000018.1:8041-15040 GCA_046260325.1 Desulfonatronovibrio sp. | reverse complement strand
GTTTATTACACGCTATCAGGAAAGGGAGAAGATTCAATAAAAAGCATTCTGGATCTGGATTTTGAAGAAGCAGGAAATGTCTTTAAGTCCATGGATGAACCTGCGTACAGGTCAAGACAGGTTTTGAAGTGGATCTGGGGCAAGGAGATCTGTGATTTTGATCTCATGACCAATGTTTCCAAAGCACTTCGAGCTAAACTTGCCCAAAAGTACAGTTTTAACCTGCCTGAGATTAGAAAAGCAGAACTCAGCTCAGACGGAACTATAAAGTTTCTTATGAGTATGGCGGATCAAAAGACTGCTGAAAGTGTGCTCATCCCAACAGAAGACCATTATACTCAATGCATATCCACCCAGATAGGCTGTCCCATGGGATGTCTTTTCTGCAGTACCGGCAGGATGGGTTTTGACAGGAATCTTTCCAGCGGCGAGATTGCTGGTCAGATACTTTCGGCAAGGAGATATCTCAGGGAGAATAATTATCCTCTGCCTCTGAACAACCTTGTACTTATGGGTATGGGCGAACCACTGCTTAATTGGGAGCAGGTTAGAAAGGCTTTGAATATTTTCAGGGATCCTGACGGTCTGAATTTCTCAAGGCGTAAAATCACCCTGTCCACAGTAGGAGTGAAAAAGAACCTGAGGGAGCTGGGAGAATCCAACCTTGCGTTTCTCGCTGTTTCCCTGCACGCACCGGATCAGAGACTTCGCAGGTCTATCATGCCTGGGGCTGCATCTTACGAATTAAGTGATCTGATTTCTGATCTGGAAAAGTATCCTCTGGCCCATAGGGACAGGATAACCATTGAGTATGTCATGCTTAAGGGAATAAATGATTCATTAAGCCATGCCAGGGAGCTGGTGAGGGTTTTGTCCAAGGTTAAATGCAAGATTAACCTGCTTAGATACAATCCAGACCATGATTCTGACTTTGAATGTTCGTCAGAGGAAGACATATTTGCTTTCCAGGATTTTCTCAGATCACGGGACTTTACAGTAATGCTTCGTAAAAGTATGGGAGCGGATATTCATGCTGCCTGCGGGCAGCTTAAATCAGTTGATTCAAATTATCAGTAATTGTTTACCATCAAAATTAAGGAGACATTGTTTTGAAACCGGATTTTGCCAAAGGAAATGGCTTGTTGCCTGCAATTGTTCAGGAGCACGACACAGGAGAGGTTCTCATGCTGGCTTATGTAAATGAAGAAGCCTGGGAAAAAACGCTGGAAACACAGGAAGCCCATTATTTCAGCCGCAGCAGAAACTGTATCTGGCATAAGGGCGGTACTTCGGGCCATGTCCAGAAGATTAAAGAAATCAGGGTTGACTGTGATTACGACACTATTTTGTATAAAGTGGAACAGATAGGCGGAGCAGCCTGTCATAAGGGTTATAAAAGCTGTTTTTTCAGCAGGATAGAGGATGGTGATATAACAGTGTGTGAAAAAATGATTTTCGATCCCAGGGAGGTTTATAAATAAATGAGCAATGATAATGTATTAAAGCTGGGAATTCCCAAGGGTTCTTTGCAGGAAGCAACCATGCGTCTGTTTTCCAGGGCTGGCTGGAAAATAAAGCCCCATCACCGCAACTATTTTCCAGAAGTCAATGATTCTGAACTGATATGTTCTTTATGCAGGGCCCAGGAAATATCAAGATATGTGGAAAATGAAACCATGGATGCCGGACTTACAGGAAAGGACTGGATCATGGAAAACGAGTCTGACGTGGTTGTGGTTTCCGATCTGGTTTACTCCAAAGTCAGCAATCGTCCTGCAAGATGGGTTCTGGCGGTTGCCGGAGACTCTCCTTACAAGAGGCCTGAAGATCTGGCAGGTAAAAAAGTTGCTACTGAGCTGAAGAATTTTACGTACAACTATTTTAAAAATGCCGGAATTGAGGTTGATGTTGAATTTTCATGGGGAGCAACCGAAGCCAAAGTAGTTGAGGGATTAGCAGACGCAATTGTAGAGGTTACTGAAACAGGAACCACTATCAAGGCTCATGGCTTGAGGATTATTGCAGATCTTTTGCAGACCAATACTCAGTTGATTGCTAATAAAAAGGCCTGGGAAGATCCCTGGAAGCGTAAAAAGATTGAGACAATCAACACCCTTCTTCACGGCGCACTCAGAGCAGACAGGCTTGTGGGATTGAAAATGAACGTCCCTCAGGACAAGATGAATGTCTTAATGGACCTTTTGCCCAGTATGACTGCTCCTACGGTTGCCAACCTGTATAATACAGACTGGCTGTCTGTAGAAATTGTTGTGGAAGAAGACCAGGTGCGCGATCTTATACCTCAACTGCAGGCCAGGGGCGCTGAAGCCATTATCGAATATTCATTAAACAAGGTGATATAAATTCTGCCAATGCGTATTGTCCTCTTGTTTGCCCTTTTCCTGGTTTTGAGTGCGTGTGCTCACAGTCCTTCTAAGGAAGCAGAGGTTTCTCCGGAACAGGTTGATATCCGCCTGGATCTTGCTGAAAGATATCTTCTCGAAGGGGAACCCCGGATGGCTCTGGAACAGCTTCGCATTACTGAAGAAGCTGCAGCTGATAATCAGAGACTGTATTTTATTTTTGGACTAACCTATACGATTCTTGATGACCTGCCAAAGGCTGCTGCATCTTATAAACAGTCTTTGGAAATTAAACCCGGTTCTGGAGAAGCCTGGAATAATTTAGGGCAGGTGAAACAGGCCATGGGCCAGTTTGAAGAAGCAAAGCAGGCCTATGAAAAAGCCCTGCAGCAGGAAGAATATATGACTCCTGAATTTGCAGCTTTTAACCTGGCCTCTCTATACGGAGAGCAGGGTCAATGGGATGAGGCCCTGTACTGGTCCAGCGCAGGTATTGAAAAAAACGGAAGATATATTCCCCTTTATGAGCAGTCGGCTGAATTTTTCAGAACAACTCAAAGGTACCAGGAGGCAGCAGAAATCCTGGAAGTCGGCGTAACAGCAAGGCCTGACAACATCAGGCTCAAGCTGATGCTTGCAGAGGAGTTGCTGAGTATCGGCAGGGAAAAGGATGCTCAAAAATGGTTCAACCGGATAATCCAGAGTGACCCACAATCAGAAGAAGGGCAAACAGCCCGGCATTATCTGGAGATACTCAGGTAAAAAAGGTGCTCCGAGGATACTGGGAATAAATCCCTGGATCTATGATTTTGCCGCGTATAATGTCTGGACCAGGCCGGTCGGCCTTCTGTGCTGCTTAGAAATGCTCGGCAGGGCAGGAGCAGACACAGCCCTCGTGGACTTTATGGACCGGGAGCTGGATCCTGATCACTGGCCTGATCCCAGAAAAACCGGCCAGGGGCATTATCCTAAAACAGCTTTGCCCAGACCTTATGCCCTGAAAACGGTTCCCAGGCAGTTCAGCAGGTACGGTGCAGATACGAAAAGGGTCAGGGAAGTACTTTCATCCATTTGTCCTGAGCCTGACCTGATTCTGGTTACTTCTCTGATGACCTACTGGTATCCAGGAGTTATTTCCTGCATCAGACTTTTAAAGGAAATTTTTCCCCGGACTCCTGTCATTCTGGGAGGTATATATGCCACCCTCTGTCATGAACACGCCCTGAACTCGGGCGCGGATCTGGTGATATCAGGGCCTCTGGAAAGACCGGATAACTGGAGAAAACTATGGAAACTGCTGGGACAGGATCAGGTATCCATTCCTGAAAATTCCGGCATTAAGCCTGATACTTCATTCTATGCCCGCCCTGATTTCTCTATAATAATGACTTCACGCGGCTGCCCTTTTAAATGCCCGTACTGTGCCTCTTCAAAGCTTTATCCCCGGTTCAGGCAGGCTGATCCAGAGTCAGTCATCGAACACGTTCGTCAGGAATATGAGCGAGGAGTCAGAGACTTTTCATTTTATGATGATGCTTTGCTTATAAATCCCGAGTCTGTACTGTACCCCCTTCTTGAATATATCATTGACAATGATCTGGTATTGAGGCTTCATGCCCCTAATGCTCTGCATATCAGGTATCTTACGCCCAGAACATGCAGGCTTCTTAAAAAAGCAGGCCTTGAAACCATCAGGTTAGGATTGGAAACAACTGACTTCAGCAATCGTTTGGACAGCAAGCTGGGACCCGGGGAATGGCATAGAGGCATTTCAAATCTGCTTGAGGCAGGATTTGTCAGACAGGATCTGGTGGTATATATTTTAGCGGGTTTGCCCGGGCAAACTAAGCATGAATTAGAGATTAGTATCAGCCAGTGTCTGAAGGTGGGGCTTCGGCCTGAATTAAATTATTATTCTCCTATTCCTGAAACGGTAATGTTTGAACAAGCCCGGGAATATTCAGATTATCCCTTGGAAGAGCCCCTGTGGCACAATACTTCTGTGTGGCCATGCGTCAAAGGTGGTTTTTCCTGGGATGAGCAAAAATATTGGAAAGAAAAAATAAGGGGAAGGCCATGAGTACAATAATGCCTGAAAGTCAGAATGTGCGCAGAGCGGTAAAATGGGTTGGTGAAGAGCTTGAACAGGGTAAAAATTTGAAATCCCTTCTTGCAGAGGTTGGAATGAGATTCAATTTGAATCCTAAAGATGAAATATTTATTGAAAAATTTTTTAAGGATCCAGAAAATATTCCCAGAAGATAAATAAGATGAAGATTCTTCATAAGCAGATCCTCAAGGAAGTCAGTCTGATTTTTGGGGTGACTCTTTTTTCCATGATTTCCCTGATTGTCATCGGCAGAATGATTGACCTCAAAGATGTCTTTGTGGGGCAGAACATTGCTATGATAGATGTGCTCAAGGCCTTTTTGTTCCTGAGCCCGTCTTTTATGAGCTTAGTGATCCCCATTGCCTGCCTGCTGAGTATATTTTTATGCTTTCTGCGTATGGCCGCTGACAGGGAACTCACGGCCCTGCAGACCAGCGGAATATCCATAAGAAATCTTATCCTTTCACCTCTGATATTTTCCTTTACCGCCTTCGTCATTACCCTTTATGTATCCATGAGTCTTGTTTCCTGGGGTGCGGACAATTTTCGAAAAACTGCCCTGGAAATGCTCAGAAACCAGGCAGAGGTTTCAGTCCAGCCCGGGGTTTTCAACCAGAAACTGCGCGGTCTTTCTATTTTTGCCCAGCAGACAGATCTGGAAACAGGTGAGCTTAAAAATGTATTTGTCCAGGATGAAACCCGCAAAACTGCTCCCATGACCATCGTTGCCCCCTCAGGCAGGATTATTTCGGATACGGAAAAAGGGGAGATTCTTTTTATTTTAGAGAAAGGCAGAATCTATAGTCTTGATGAAGATGATATCTCCATGGTTACATTTGGCGAGTATAGTGTACGCTTAGATTTTGCGAGCATGATCGGAGGTATTGAGTTAAAATCCAAGGATCCGGAAGAAATGTCCTGGGCAGAACTGGTTCAGGTCAGGAATCAGTCAGATCCGTCCGAGGAAGAGTACCGTCTTGCTGTTCTGGAGCAGCATAAACGCTTTGCTTTGCCCATAGCCTGTATTATCCTGGGCTTTTTTGCGGTCCCTCTTGGAATGAGCCTGCATGGAGTGGGCAGAAACTGGGGGCTCTTTCTCGCTATTGTGTGCTTTCTTGTATACTATGCCCTGTTTTCCATTGGGTACAGCTTTGGAGAAATGGGTAAAATCCCGCTCGGCGCTGCACTTTGGGTCCCCAATGTATTTTTTGCTGTTCTTTCTGCATTAGGATTTTATTATTTCAGTCAGGGCAGGGAGATCAATCTTAAACAAGTATTTTCCAAGTTCACCGGGAAGAAGGAAAATGTTGACCATACTCAATAAATATCTCTTGCGTCAGAATATTTATCTAATTCTGATTATCCTTTTTTCAGGGATAGCCATTTACCTGATTGTGGACTTTCTGACCCGCATGAACGCCATTGTTGAATCCGGAGTGGGGTTGGCCATTGCTGCCAGGTATTTTGCGTTTAAAATTCCTTTGATAGTAACACAGCTCATGCCCGCTATTTTCATGCTGGCAGTAATAATACAGATTGCCATCATGTATAGAAGTAATGAAATGATTGCCCTGGAAAGCAACTCCATTTCATTTTTCAAGCCTGCAGTTTTTTTTATATTCTACTCTGTTGCGGCCTTTTTGGTACTCCTTGCCTTTTCTGAAACCATGGGGATTCGCGGTTATCAGGAAACAAAAACCATCTGGGATGCTGACATCAGGCAAAGACAGGTTGAAGACCGGGGAATAGATGATCTCTGGTTCAGAGAAGGACAGACCATTGTTTTTGTAGACAAGGCCTGGCCAGGCAGAAATGAGGGCAAGGGGTTGACTGTCTATGAAATGGATGGACCAGACACTGTAAAAAGAATAATCAAAGCCCCTGAGTTTAAGATTGCCCAGGGTACGTGGATCTTATCCCGGCCTGAAGTTACAGATATGGACGAATTTCAACGGCATAATCCACCTTCTATAGACTTGTCCCTTGAAACTGAGCTTTCGTCTTTCTCCATTGTGGCTTCCAGGCTTCCTTATGATTCATTGTCAATATTTACCCTGAAAAGGCTTATTACCCAGCTTGAAGAAAGGGGCTCCAATGTGGAGAGAATGGCCACAGCAATGCAGAGCAAGGTGTCATACCCTTTTGCCCTTGTGGTTATGACAATCTTAGGCCTGGCCATGGCAACATTGATCAGGAATATTTACGCTCTTGTGGTCCTGGCCCTGGTCATTGTATTTTTATATTATACAGTTTATGTTTTCGGGATAAGCTATGCAGAAGAAGGAATGATTCCTCCTTTCCTGGGAGCCTGGTTAGCTAATATCCTGTTTGGTATTTTAGGACTGGGCCAGATTGTCTGGGCAGAAAAGAGCTGATTTTTCCAAATCTTATGAGTAGATCAATATTTATCAGCGTGTTGAAAAAGTCCTTATTCAACAGTCAGTTATGGCTGATCTGTCTTCTCGAGGATTCTTTCCCAGAGTTTATCTTTTCCGAGACTGGTTTTGGATGAAAAGAGAACTGGTT
>JBHEPK010000018.1:0-7799 GCA_046260325.1 Desulfonatronovibrio sp. | reverse complement strand
TGCGGCTCAAGGCGTGAGTCTAACAAAAGGACCACAGCTTTGAGTGAGATGTTGTCTTCAAGAAATCTCTGAATCAGCTGGCCCCATTTTTCACGCTCTTTTTTGGAACACCGGGCATAGCCGTATCCAGGCAGGTCCACGAGGTAGAAATTTCCAGGCTCAACCCTGAAAAAATTAACGCTTCTGGTTTTTCCCGGAGTGGAACTGATTTTTGCCAGCTTTCTGCGCCCTCCGAGGGTGTTGATAAGCGAAGATTTTCCAACATTGGAGCGTCCAGCCAGGGCAATCTGAGGAAAATCTATTCCGGAAATCTGGCCAGGGGTATAAGCTGTTTTTTCAAGTATGAGGTTGTACATAAGTTACACAAACTAAATAAATTGATCTTCCTTGTAAACAGCTCATTTGCAGGCAGTTATTGCAGTATGGTAAATAATTTAAAATTTGAACAGTCTGCTGGGTAAGGACTTTTTCAACAAGCTGTTAGGTTAAGGAGTTACTATGAAATACCTGATATATTATGCAGTCTTTTTAGTTATGGCCCTGACTTCTTGCAGCAAAGCAGGAATTGAAGACTACTTTTATCCTCATGAACCTGAGACGCGTATTAAGGAATCTGTAAGGTACAGTGTGACCCTTGACAGTAATGATATGGATCTGGACAAAGATTTGCAGACGGTTTTTTCCGAGAAAGCAGGTGAAAAGTGTTTTGGGCTTGGAGCAAGAAAAGTGATGCGATTGCAGCCTTTGTTAAGGGGAAGTTATGCCCGTTATGATGACTATTATCAGGATATTTACAATTTCAGCGGCAAGGTTAATCCCGGTGATGTCCGGCACAGTGATAATTTGATTCAGGACTTCAGTTGCACCTTATTTCTGCAGCCTTATTACAGCCTTGCAGGAGAAATAATTTCTCTGGATGAAGAAAGGACAATAGCTGCAGGTAATGATAAAGTAACAATTATTTTCTTTGATCTTTTTCCCACGGAATTGCCAGCCTATTTTATGATTGGGAGCAGGGTTGAAAAAAATAATCAGAATCTCATCAGCATTTATGGTTCAGGAAAGATTACCCAGGTCCTTGCACAAGCCTCAAGTCAAGATAATCATCTAATGGAAGATAGTGTTCTGGCACAGGGTGTAATCTTAGAAACAAACCATGAGGTGCGCAGAGATGATCTGATATTTTTAGTTTCCATGGATGTTCAAGTTACCGAAGAAGAGGCAAAAGGGGCCACTCCTCCTGAAGAAACTTCATTTACTGATGAGGTATGGGTTCGGCCGGAGGTGAGAAAAACAGATTCAGGGCCTCAGGAGATGAAATAGTCATGAACAATATATTTTCATATGAAGTGCTTGTGGTTAACGGTCCCAACCTTGGATACATCGGGAAAAGAGACATTGATACCTATGGAAGCCGAAGCATTGAAGAGATTCCGGATATTTTGAATGAAAGTTTCCCTGCAATGCTGCAGAAGACAAAAATCGATTTTTTCCAGTCCAATGGTGAAGGCCGGATTATAGACAGGCTTGAAAAGGCCTGGCAGGACAGGATATCAGGAATTGTGATTAATCCCGGAGCTTATACCCATACCAGTCTGGCTTTGGCTGACTGTCTGAGCTGGATTAACATCCCTTTTGTTGAGGTTCATCTGAGCAATGTCTGGAGCAGAGACAAAATACGCCAGCACAGTCTTACTGCGAAACGCAGCCTGGGTGTGGTTGCCGGTTTCGGCATAATGAGCTATGTTTACGGCATATTGGCCCTTGTTGATCATCTTGATTACCAATAATTCTTGCGGAGGATAAATAATGCTTTCAACTACTGATTTTAGAAAAGGCCTTAAGATTGAAATTGATAACACACCCTATGAAATAGTTGACTTTTTACATGTAAAGCCCGGCAAAGGCGGAGCTTTTGTCCGGACCAAGCTCAAGAACATGCTTACTGGCGGAGCTGTGGATCAGACTTTCAGGTCTGGTGAAAAAGTCGGCAAGCCGGATATGGAAACCAGGGACATGCAATATCTTTATCATGATGGGAGTGCGTATGTATTTATGGATATGGGTACTTACGAGCAGATAACCATCCAGGATGAAAATATGGCGGATAAAGGCGGATTTTTAAAAGACGGACAGACAGTAAAGACTTTGTTTTACAATGGCCAGCCTCTGGACATTGACCTCCCCGCAGCAGTGGTTCTCAGGGTTGAAAACACAGAGCCCGGCATCAAGGGGGATACTGTTTCAGGCTCATCCAAACCAGCCTCCTTAGAGACAGGAGTTGTGGTTAATGTGCCTCTCTTCATTAACGAAGGGGATATGGTCAAGATCGATACCCGTTCCAAAGGCTATCTCGGCAGGGAGTCTCAGTAAAATGGAAGTGATCCTCTGATGGATGGCAACAGACTTTTAAGGGAAATACCTGCACTGCTGTTTTTTTTTGCAGCAGTTTTTATTGGTGTAAGCCTGGCTGGTTATTCTCCCCTTGACCCCACCCTGAATCTCCATCCCGGACCCGGGCATGAAGTTCAGAATCTGGCAGGAACAATCGGAGCATACGTCTCAGGGACATTTGTTGAGCTCTTTGGGCTTGGAGCCCTTATCTGGCCATTAGTTTTGCTTTACTTTGCCCTGGTCCTTTTCAGGCCTGCGGCAAAAGTATTGTGGTGGCGGTGGCCAGGGGCAATTCTTTTATATATGTCCATGCTGGTCTGGGCTGAATTTCCTCTATTCCGGGAAAACATTTCAGTGCTTGAGATAAGCGGCGGTGGTTTCTTTGGACTTATTATTTTTTCCTGGTCCTTTGTGGGGCTGGATTTCTGGGGCACTATCCTGGTTAATCTTCTAACCACTCTTTTGGGTTTGCAGATAGCTACTGGATTTTCCTGGGCTTTTATGTTTTCCAGGGCAGGACAGGCTGTTGTCAATGCCGAGATTCCAGGGTCTGCCAAAAACATTAAAAAAAGTTTTTTTAGCAGAAAATCCAAGGAAAAATCTCAAGAAAAAAAAACTCCCCCACCTTCTGAAGCCTCTTCTAAAAAAAATCCGTCTCAAACAAAAACCGATCCAGGAAAAAATCTCGACCAGAAAGATGTGACAAAGTTTTCAAGGCCGCCCTTGGACCTGCTTGCCAGGGCATCAACTGATGGTCCCAAAGTTGGGCCTGCCAGGCTTGAGGAAATGGCCCAGACCCTTAAGTCCTGCCTTGAAGACTTTTCCGTGCAGGGGGAGGTTCAGCATGTTCAGCCAGGCCCTGTGGTGACCATGTTTGAATATAAACCTGCACCCGGGATAAAAATCAGCCGTATTGCCAACCTCGGAGACGATCTGGCCCTGGCCCTCAAAGCAACGGCGGTGCGTATAGTTGCACCCATTCCGGGCAAAGACAGCATAGGTGTGGAAATACCAAATGAGCACCGGCAGATGGTTTATCTCAGGGAGATATTTGAACATCCATCATTTGCCAGGTCGAAGTTCAAGATTCCCCTGGCTCTGGGCAAGGATATTCAGGGGCAGGCCAAGGTTGAAGACCTGTCCCGGATGCCTCATCTTCTCGTGGCCGGGGCTACTGGGGCAGGGAAAAGTGTCTGCCTCAACTCTCTCATTTTGAGCATGATTTTTCGCTTCAGTCCGGATGAACTAAAGTTGCTGCTCATTGATCCCAAAAGGATAGAGCTGGCAGTATATAATGATCTGCCCCATCTTGTGCATCCTGTGGTCACTGACATGCACCTGGCCAAGAATGCCTTGGACTGGGCAATATATGAAATGGAAAGCCGCTATGACCTCATGGCCAGAATGGGTGTGCGCAATATCGAAGGCTATAACCAGAAGCTGGCTTCTATGGGCGATGAGCGACCTGAAGGCATGGAAGACCTGGAGAATATGCCTTATCTTGTGCTGATTATCGATGAGATGGCAGACCTGATGCTTACTGCAGCCAAAGAAGTGGAAGTGGATATTGTCCGCCTTGCCCAGTTGGCCAGGGCATCAGGAATTCATATCATTATAGCCACCCAGAGGCCTTCGGTTGATGTGGTCACGGGCATAATCAAGGCCAATTTTCCTTCACGCATAGCCTTTCAGGTCAGCTCCAAGCACGACTCCAGAACCATTCTTGATTCCATAGGAGCGGAATATCTCCTGGGCCACGGTGATATGCTTTTTAAATCCAGCGGCGGCCAGCTTCAGAGGACTCATGGCGCTTTTGTGGATGAGGATGAAATAGCAAGGGTGGTGGAGTTCTGGAAGAACAAGTCCCATCCTGAGTTTGAGCTGGATTTTGCTGACTGGAAAAAGAATGAAGGGGGCGATTCATCCGGTCCTGGAGGATCTGATCCCATCATTGATGATCCCAAGTATGCCCAGGCTGTGGAGTTTATCATGGATCAGGGCAAGGGGTCCATTTCACTCATTCAGCGCAGGTTCCGCATTGGCTATAATAAAGCTGCTCTGTTTATTGAGCAGATGGAAAAGGACGGTATCCTCGGCCCGCAGGAAGGAAGCAAACCCAGGCAGGTGCTGAAGAAATAGCTCTGTCAACACGTAATTAAACAGAAATAACGGAACTGGTGTAGCGTTTGAGAATGTGATCATTGGTCAGCAATTGTAATGACTCACAAAGGGACTGGGCGATAAGCAGTCTGTCGAACGGGTCTTTATGATGCCACTCTAATGTCTCTACTTTTGCCGCATGTTCTCCTGAAATTGATAGAATTGAATATCCTGATTTTGAAAAAATTTTGCGTGAACTATGCCCTGATAAGGGCATGTTTTGACTATTAATTGAATGCTTAATGGCAATTTCCCATACAGATGCGGCACTGACAAAAATCTGGTTGTCTGTTTCTAAAATCATTTGTTTTGCCAGTAGAGGAAGTTTGGGATGGTTTGTAACGGCCCAGAGAGCAATATGAGTATCTAAAAGTAATCTCATGAGTTGTCTTTGTAAAACATCTGAGAAATTAGTTCATTATCCAAATCAATATCTTCTGGAACTTCAAACTTTCCCTTTGCAGATCCAATGCGCTGTCCCATATGGTTGTCTGAAAAAGGAGTAATTTTGGCGATGGGCTTTCCCTGCCTGGCAATTATTATCATCTCATCCTCACCACTTTCGATAGATTTAATCAGATGGGCAAGATGAATTTCATTATCCGCAATATTAATTGTTTGCATGTTATACCTCTATTTTAGAGAATTATTAGTCAGTTTAACATTATTAGTCAACTTCAGCATTTAATTGTTGTCCCCTTGTAACTGTCCACCATAATCAGTACCTTTGCATCAGAAGGCCATATATTACTAATGTCGTGTACATACACATATTTTTTTGTTTTTAAGTAAAAACCCCAAGCCCCAAGATACCTTGCGCCACTTTTCAGATTCATATCTTCCTCAGGGGATCATGCCCTGGCAGAAACTTATCCTTGCCTATGCTCTGGGGATCTGGGCTTTGAAATACCCCTGGCCTGCCCTGACCTGTGTGCTATTGCTGCTGCTGTTCATCCCCTTCAAAATCTTGCGTTTGAATCTTCTTATTCCGGGAGTGTTTGCCCTGAGCCTTGGCCTGGCTTTTATTCGGCTGCCTGACTTGCCCTCAGAAATTCCAGAAGAGATCAGTTCCGGTCAAAGAGTGGTTGTTCAGGGGCAGGTGGATGAGGTTTCTTTTCTGCCTGGTCAAAGGCAGAGGATTGTCCTGGATGATCTGAGACTGGGAAGGGGTGAACTTGAAGAATTTTTGCCTGGACGGCTGGTCTGGACCTGGCAGGACGCCCCGGATACGGTGTTTCCAGGTCAGAATATCCAGGCCCATTTGAATGTTCGTCCCATCCACGGCCTGGCTAATTTCGGGGTCTGGAACAGTGAGTTTTTCTGGAGGACTCAAAATGTCCTCTGGAGGAGTTATGTTCGGGGAGAACATTTCTGGCACAGGATAGAAGGTGTTCCGGGAAAGTCTGCCTCATTCAGGCAATCATTAAAAGAACGAGTCCTGTCCGGATTTGAGCTCGCCTTCTTAGATCAGAACAGGCAGCAGCAGGTTCAGGGACTGGGATTGGCCCTGCTCTTTGGTGACAGATACCTCTTGGACCAGTCTTTGGTTGATTCCATTCGCCTGGCTTCCCTGGCCCACAGTCTGGCCCTGTCAGGTCTGCATCTGGGAATCATGGCCGGTATGGGCTTTATATTGGCTGCATTGCTTGGCTGGTTCTACCCCAGGATTTACCTTTCCCTGCCATATCTCAAACTTGGAGTGCTCCTCGCTGCCCCTTTATGTCTGCTCTATCTGTGGATGGGGCAGGCTCCTCCCACTCTGGTCCGTTCCGGGATCATGTTTGCCAGTTGGGGACTGTTTCTTTTTCTGAATAAAAGACGGGTCCTGCTGGATGGTCTTTTTCTCGCAGCTGGGATCATTACTATCCTTGATCCGTGGGCTGTGTTTGATCTGCGCCTTCAGCTTTCTTTGACAGCAGTTGCCGGCATTGCTCTAATCCTTCCTGTTTTGAAGTCAGCCTGGTCCAGGATAAAAAAGATCAGTGAGTCCAAAATCCTTAAATATTTTCTCGGACTTGCCGGAGTGACCGTTGCAGCCAATGTGGCACTGCTCCCGGTCCAGGCCTGGACCTTCAACTACCTAAGCCCCCATCTTTATCTGAATCTCCTCTGGCTTCCCGTTCTGGGATTTGTGGTCCTGCCTGCAGGCTTTGCCGGACTGTTCATTTCTATAGTTCCAGGGATGGGCTGGGCTGGCAGCGGTCTTATGTCCATTTCCGGATATTTTTTAAATTATTTTATCGTATTCCTTGAATATCTCCAGGATAAAGATCTGCTTCATCCCATTATCACTTACAGACCGCCCTGGCAGCATTTGATTGCCTATTGGATGATTTTGATGCTGATAATTTATATGCACAGGCTGAATTTCAGGAGTTTAAGACTTACGGCGGGAACCGGACTTGTGGCGATCCTTGCAGTATTTCCGATATTTTCAAGCCAGGAAAAAGGGGTGGTGCTTCGAGTGCTTGATGTGGGGCAGGGACAGGCATTGGTTCTCGAGTTACCAGGAAACCTGAGAATTATGAATGATGGAGGAGGAAGCTGGAACCCGGATTTTGATCTGGGCAGGAATGTAGTTGTTCCATCTTTGACCTGGAGAAAATGGCCACAGAGCTTAGACCAGGTAATACTCAGCCATGCCCATGTGGATCATTATGGAGGGGTCATCTATCCCCTGCAATATCTTGGGGCTGGGGAGTATGTACACAATGGAGTCTGGCCGGGAGAAATTGATTCAAGGCGTATCCGGGATGCCCTGAAAAAGCAGAATGTTTCTGAAAAAGTTGGTGTCCTTAGAGATGTTCTTGACCTTGGAAATGGGCTGAGATTGGAGGTGCTTCATCCTGATAATGCTGAAAAATATGATAAATTAAATGATACATCCTTGGTTTTGCGGTTAGCCTGGAACAGTCAGCCCCTGCTCCTCATCCCTGGAGATGTTGAAGCTCAGGGAATTGAAGACCTGCTTGCAACCGGCCAGGATATTTCAGCTGGGATTCTTCTTGTCCCCCACCATGGCAGCCGAACCAGTGAAAATCAGAAGTTTTTTGATCTGGTAGATCCTGAGATTGCAGTAATATCCAGAGGATTCATGAACAGGTTCGGCCTGCCCCATGAAGAAATGCTGGAAATCATTTCCTTAAAGGATATTGATTTATTTGATACAGCTAAGCACGGAGAGATCAGAATCACATGGCCAGCCCCGGACAGCAACCCACAGGTTACCTGGGCCAGATCAAGGC
>JBHEPK010000179.1:3722-3991 GCA_046260325.1 Desulfonatronovibrio sp. | reverse complement strand
GGATTAGATAGTCTTCTTTGGACCCCGGCTTTATTCCTGCAAAAAAGAACCCTAATTTCTCAAATTCGTTACAGTAATAAGCAGTATTCATATCAGTGAGGGGTAAATACAGATACACGGTTTTTACTGTCTCAGGTTTAAGAAATTCAAGCTTGGAAGCTATTTCGTGCGCAATATCCCTGCCGTATTCGTTTATCCTGATATCCGCTGTAACCCGGTCAGCGTCGGTTTTAACTCTGATATTTGATTCGCGGCCACAAGGAATTTTA
>JBHEPK010000179.1:0-3712 GCA_046260325.1 Desulfonatronovibrio sp. | reverse complement strand
GCCTCCTATATTGGCATATATAAGATCGATAAAATCTGCATGTTGCTGGGGGGGATACATAACTATCTTATCTGTTTCCCTGAGATATTTAAACTGCATTACCGCGCTTTCACGCTGGATATTTCGCTGCTTCATATCCTTGTACTGGGGTTCCTGGGCATTGGATAACAAGAGGGCGCATGGCTGCAGGCCATGTTTGAGCATGGATTTCTGGGAATAAAAATGTGAGGTTACTCCCATCCCATATCCCCCTGTAAAGCCCCGTTTTACGGCCTCATCAACTCTAACCGTGCTTAAAGCGTTCAAACAGCCCTGGCCGCGAAATTTTGGTTTTGTGGCTGCCACCCCGAATTCAGGCACCAATGGGTCGTCCTCTATTATCAAGGCCGCGTGAGCGATTATTTCATTATTAGTCGCAGCCACGAATGAAATAAGCTCTCCGCTTTTGTTGAGAGTCCTGACCCTGTCCGGATAATACATATCCTCATGCAGATAAGTATATCCGTAAGCGGTATAAATGCATCTGGAAACTTCTACAGCCTCTTCCGGCTTAAGCCTGCGCACAGAATACTCAACACTGCCGCGAGGCAGGCTGTCAGCCGTGCTTTCCTCCCCGGCCTTTTTCAGCTCTTCCCTGGAAAGGACACTGTCCACCCTGTCCTGATCCAGATATTTGAACATGCAGGTTTCCCTGCCTGATTTACCCAGGTTGTGAAAGAAAAGACCGTCCATGACCCTTTTTACCAGGTACATGCCAAGGCCTTTTTCCGACCATGTCTTCCTGAGCATTTCCAAAGAAAAGTCAGGGGCCAGATCAGGATCGCGGGGCATGCCTTTTTCCCTGAAGATTATTTCCAGACCGGAATCTTTCAGGTTGAAAACAGCTTCAAGATTATCTTCCTGCCCTCTATCAAAGGAGTTTTTTATAATATCAGTGGCAACTTCTTCGGCAGCCATTTCGATTTCCCGGGCCGCCCTTTCCTGGAAACCAAGCATCTTTGAAATCATTCGGGCATTGTCTGCAGCAAGTTCCGCAAATATCAAATTATTAGGAATACTGAGTTTTACCTGTCTGGTTTTTAACATAAATTTATCCTGCTGTTTCTTATACATTATGACTGTTTTATCTGGTAACTGTATCTATTCACCATGCTGTGAGGCCAACCTGGAAACAGGCTTTATCCAAAATTAGAAAATGAGGTGAACAGTTACTGGCAACTTAACATACTGTCTGAGAATTTCCAATTGCTGTTTTTTTCAAAAAGTTTAAACCATTATGTATCATAAATACGCCGCGTCTTTGAAATTTTTTGCTTTTTGCACTCTTAACTTTTAAACAGCCTGTCGAATAATGACTTTTTCAACACGCTCATAAAGGCTGTCCGCTGAGCATGGTAAATAGATATAATTTTTTTCTCATTTATCAAGAATATATCATGATAATCGGGCAGGATAGTCAGATTTGATTTTGTGATCAATATCATGGTATGAAACAGACGGCTTTTGACCAAGATCAAAATAATTTTTTATGCAAATAATGTCAGAAATGCAGGCTTTAACTTAGAGAGGATGTTATGGATAATCTTTTGCGTACTTACGCTCATGTCAGAAACCTTCTCCAGCGCAATGAAAAAAACGGTGATGCGGATCGTGAACTGAAAGGAAATGAGTCCCTTCCTCCAGAATACACATCTTCCCTGTATCTGCAATCAACTGATTCGGACAGTTCCGGAGCAGCTGAGCTGTTAATTAAAAATGCTTCTATTTTTTCTTTTTCAGAAACAAAAAGAAATGTATCGGACATCGCCGTGAAAAATGGAAAGATAATTTCTGTGGGGTCAGCCGCTGATGACACAGTGAACAAAGAAACAGAAATCGTGGATGCCCGGGGAGGCAGCGTGATTCCAGGTTTTTGTGATTGTCACCTGCATCTTACTGCCGGGTCTGAGCAGGCCCGCGGCTGTAATCTTGAAAGTATAAGGAACTTTGATGTATTGAGTAAAACTTTGAAAAAATTTATCCAGGCCAACCCGGATGAAGCTGTATATTACGCCTATGGACTGCACTATACAGACGATCCTCTTATTCCATCACTCAATGCCAGACAGGTCTTAGATGGTATTGAGCCAGATAAGCCTGTCTTCATCTACGCTCATGATCTTCATACCGGATGGGCCAATACAAGTGCTCTTGCGGCAGCTAATCTTATGGATCCGGTACCGCCTTATCCGGAAATACTAAGAGAGCTTAAGCTGGAAAAAAATCTTGTTCTGGATGACAAAGGACTGCCAAGCGGTGAACTCCGGGAGCCTCCTGTTTATTTTCTGGTGGAGGAAGCCCTGCGGCGTTGTTTTCCCATAACTGTTGAGCAGAAAAAAAACCGTCTTGAAAAGGTATGTCACTATCTTGCATCACAGGGACTTACTTCAGTACACAATATGGGCCTGGATCTCCCGGAAGAGGATATTGAGTACCTGATTCTGCTTTTGGAACTGGAAGAAGAGGGACGGTTGCCGCTTAATGTATATTGTTCCTGTTCGGTACTCCCGGATGAATATATGCTTGATGATATTCGTCGTGCCGCTGAAGTACGCGACAATCTGGATATGGCCCGCAGCCGGAAGATAACTGCAGAAGAACTTAGAGGGCGTCTGTTTAAGCTTATGAAAAGTGCTTTGGAACTGCGTCAAAACGAAAAAAAAGCTTCGTCTTCCAGCAGTATCAGGAGCCGGTTCTCTAATCTTTTCTCACATGTTATCACAAGCGGGCATGTAGATGAGCATGAAAAACGCAGCAAAGAATCCCGGCCAAAAAGTATTGATTATCTGAATCACGCAGGGAAGGTTCGTTGCAACACGGTTAAGATCTTTATGGACGGTGTTATTGAAAAGGATACTGCTTTTCGCCTGGATCATCATCCTGTTCGGGGTATTCCCGCTTTTTCCCAAACTGAGCTGGACAGGGTAATACTTTTTGCGGATCGTCTGGGGCTTCAGGTTGCAGGGCATTGTATCGGCAACGGTTCTGTAAATTGTATGTTGAATTCAATCGAGGCTGCCCGGCAGGAAAACGCTCAGATCGATAAAAAACGCGGAGAAAGAGTGAGGCACAGGATCGAGCATATAGAACTTTGCAATTCATACGATATTCCCAGGTTTTCCGAGCTGGATGTTATTGCTTCCATGCAGGCCCTGCATGAAAGGCAACCAGTCACCTTATGGCATGAAAAAGTACCGGAAATTGAGTGGCCCACAGCATTTGCCTGGAGGAGTTTGATCAGTTCCGGTGCCACTCTGGTATTCGGCAGCGACTGGCCTATTGTGTCCTGCAACTGTCTCAAAGGCATAGAACGGGCCGTGAACCGCAAACCCTGGAAACAGGGGATGCCTGACCAGCATCTGGATCCAGACGAAGCTTTGTCAGCCTTTACATCCTCTGCAGCACGAGCGGAATACGCCGAGGGCGTCAGAGGCGTAATTAAGCCCGGAATGCAGGCGGATCTGGTGGTGCTTACAAAAGACCTGGGAGAAGTTCACGAAAAATTTGATGAAGTTAAGGTGTTGCGCACAATAAATAATGGCAAGACTGTTTATTCCTTGCCCGAAGATTAACTAACTGCCCCAAATCTCCCAATTGCTGCGTCGCTACAAAAAGTTGAAACTTTTATCTGTCTGAATATTAAGCAGGCTGATGCCCATCCGGTCTTATGGAT
>JBHEPK010000178.1:0-4021 GCA_046260325.1 Desulfonatronovibrio sp. | reverse complement strand
ATTTCGTTTCTGTCTCCCATATTTTAAGTCCTGAAATGGGTTTGAGTTTCACTGCATCTTTGGAAGTACAGATTACATCCTGAACCCCAGCTTCTCTGGCCATGGTTTTAATTGCCTTGTGAGATGGGGCGTCAAATGAGTGATGATCTTTAAAAGGCAGATGGCCATGGGCATAATACCCTGTAAATGATTCTGCAGATTTAACAACTTTTTCAGGATTGGCTATTCCAGTAACAACAATATATGGTCTTGAATTAAGATCCTGAAGTGTTTCCTTTGTTTCTATGTTTTTTAAACCGCAAATCTGGACATTAAAATAGCAAGCCTGGGCGTGGCCAAGTTCTGGTCGGCCCCTGACGATTTTTTTTACCTCATCAATATCTCTTCCCCATAGATTAATAAAGAAAAAATCAGCCCGCTGCAGAGCAGTTTTGTTTTCCCTCCAATTTCCATAAGGGAAAACCCTGTTCCATCCTGATTCAAGATCATGTGGAGTCAGGATCACAATATCTTTATTTCTCTGGACTTTTACATGCTGGAATCCGTCATCAAGGATAAAAATATCTGGATTAAGATGACCCATTGCCCAATTTGCAGCCCTTATTCTGTCAGGGTCTACAATGATATGGGCTTTATTTTTCAATGATCTGGCCAGAAGAAGGGGCTCATCTCCACATTCTACAGGCATATCAGAGGTGTTTACCAGATGGGGCAGGCTTCTCGGGCAGGCCTTATACCCTCTGGTCAAAATAACTGCAGCTTTCCCCTGTTCATATAGATAATCTGCTAAGAATTGGCACATGGGTGTTTTTCCGGTTCCACCCATGGATATATTTCCAATAGATATAACCGGACGATGCAGCTTTGCAGCCTTTTTTCTCAAAACTTTCTGTCTTATTTGAGCGCCAGCTGAATATAAAAGGCTCAAGGGAAGCAGGGCTTTATTAAATTTGGAGTTCATTAATCTTAACAAAAAGTTATTTGAGTCCAAGCTTCTGGCGTAAAGGGATGGTCCGGACTGCTACTTTACGCCAGAGGCTGCGCCTTGTCCTGGCTGAGTTGGCTATTTTCAGCATCAATTGGGGATCAAACCTGTCTTTACAATAGTATTTGAAAAAAGTTTCCTGCCAATCATATAGATCAAGGCGGGCCAGGTCCAGTGCTCTGTTCCAGATAAAGAGTTTATCCTTGATTCTGGCTCGGTTAAGATCGATAATATATAATTTATAGTTGCCAGAGCTTCCTGTGATAAGAAAGTTGCTCAGGTTCATGTCACGGTGCCAGAGCCCGGAATCATGCATTTTAAGAGCAAATTCAGCTAATGTCTTAAGGATTTCTTTTGTCTGATCTGGATTGGAGCGATTTAGTTTTATAAATTTTTTAAGCACACTGGACTCAGAGATTTTTTCAGTAACAAAAATATTCTTCCTGATAAATCCAAACCGTCTAAATTCATAAGCTGCCAGGGGCAAAGGGGTTTTCAGTCCGTGCTCAATAAGATGGCATGCAGCTGAAAAAGATTTCATGGCCTTGGATTTTTTTAAGGGACTGAAGATTAAAGCCTGAATTCCTCTCCATTTGAAATTTTTGAGTACCTGGACAGTCCAGGGAAAATTTCCACCCTCTATGAGCCGTGTTTCAAGAATGAGGTTTGGTCGATCTTTAAGTACCAGGCTGTGAGACTCAAAAGGTTTTGCAGTTGAAATAAATTCTTTCAGACTGTTTATTATTTCAGGATGTCCTATCCAGGAGCAGCCATTTTTTTGGGAGTATTCAAGGTGATAGGGAAGGGGATATTGGCGTTTTTTCAAAGAAGTAGTTCTGAATCAATAGTATTCTGGTTTACGTTTATGTATCTATCTTGAGAGTTCAAAGTTCAAAGTTAAGACAAAAAAATTAACGGTTTGAGGTTGTTTTGCTGACAGTCATTTGAATTGCTCGATATGATCAAGAAAATAAGGCCATTCCAAAAGAACTTTTGACTGTTCAGATAGCTATGTAAATTAGAATATAGCAATTGTTGTGAACTTGCAAGCAAGGTGTTCTTATGAAGCAGAGAGCATTGAATCTAAGCTTATGTAGTGGACATGGAAAACATTTTCGGGCATTTTTTTTTAGACATTCAGGTTATGATTTCGGATATGGAGGAAGCATGAAAAAATTATTTCTTAAGTTTTGTTTGGGAGTGTTTATTTTTTTGCCAGGAACTATATACGGGGCAAGTCTGGATGAAATGATTGGCCAGATGCTCATGGTCGGTTTCAGAGGCATGGAAATCAATGATCAGAGTCATATTGTCCGGGATATTACAGAATTAAACATTGGCGGTGTTATTCTGTTTGATTACGATGTTGAAAAGAAAAAGTTTGAGCGAAATGTCAGATCTCCTGAGCAGCTGGAAAAGCTTGTTGATGATTTAAGCCAGCTCAGTACCGATGTTCCTCTTCTGGTAGCCATTGACCAGGAGGGTGGGCGCGTGTCGCGATTAAAGGAAAAATACGGTTTTAAGAAATCGGTTTCCCAAGCCTATCTTGGAGAGGTTGATGATATTACAATTACTGGGAGCTATGCCCTGGAAACAGCGCAGGTTCTTTCTGAACTGGGCATAAATCTTAATTTTGCCCCTGTGGTTGATTTAAATACCAACCCGGACAATCCAGTTATTGGCAAGCTGGATAGAAGTTTTTCTAATGACCCGCAAGTGGTGGTTCGACACTCATGGGAGGTTATGAATGCACACAGGGTGTTTAATGTCCTTACAGCAATAAAGCATTTTCCAGGCCATGGCAGCTCTCGAGAAGATTCCCATCTTGGTTTTGTGGATGTGACGGAAACCTGGGATATGATTGAGCTTGAACCTTTCAGGGAGCTTATTTCAGATCCTGGCTGCGACATGGTTATGACAGCACATATATTTAACGCTCATCTGGATCCAGACTGGCCGGCGACCATGTCTAAGAAAATTATTGGCGGTATTCTGAGAGGACAGCTGGGATATGATGGGGTGGTTGTATCAGATGACATGCAGATGAAAGCTATCAGGGAACACTACTCCCTTGAACTGGCTCTGGAAAAATCTATTATGGCAGGAGTGGATATTATAATATTCGGCAACAATCTTGTTTATGAAGAAGGTATTGCCGGGAGAAGCATTGAAATAATCAAAAGTCTTGTGGATCAGGGCCGGATCACTCATGAAAGGATCAATGAATCATATGAGAGAATTGAAGCCCTTAAGTCTAAGCTGCAGCCCGTGGAACAGAGCAATTGTTCTTTTTGTATAAAGTAGATTCCAGAACAATCGTACTTGCGAAAAAAAAGCCCGAATCTGACGATCCGGGCTTTTTTTTATCTGAGCATTTGCGTGCTATCTATTCAACAACAAGCTCGTCTTTAACTTCATTTAAGAGTTTCTGAGCCTGTTCAAGCTTGGCTTTTTGTTTCTTTGAAACCTGTCCGCCGATATATCCGGCTTTCTGGCCCATTTCTTCAAGCATTCCACCAATGACCATTCCTCTGACAACTTCTGGAAGTTTTTCAATTTCTGCAATGCGTGCGTCCATTTCTGTCATTTTGCCTTCCAAGGTCTGAACCATTTCTCTGGTCTCGGTGATGAGGCCAACTTTCAGGGAAAGCTCTTCCACATTTTTATTCATTGTATAGTAAAATACAATAAGCAGAAAAATAGCCAGGACAGACAAAACAATCCCGACTTTGCCCATTTCACTTTTGGTTCCGCCTACTTCTTCCGGGGTAAAACTGGGGTTGGAGCTCAAGTTTTCTTCACCAACCGGCTTTATTTTTTCCTGTGTCATTAACAACGACCTCCTTTAGAAATTTTGCTCTATTCTGAGCTTGAAAAAAGTAAAAGTCCATATTTCCATAAGAAATCTGATTCCTGCAAATAGAATAAAACAGGTACAGCATTTTCTGACTGAAATTTTTAATACATGAATAAGGGGAGTATAGCAAGCTTAAACTAAATGATGATTGAATTTATCTTCTGTAAAGCTTTGGATTT
>JBHEPK010000177.1:0-4046 GCA_046260325.1 Desulfonatronovibrio sp. | reverse complement strand
GTGGTAAGTTGTTCTCTATTTGCAGTCCGTGATCAGAAAGTCATGATCTCATAGCCTTTTTCTTTAAATCCTGCCATGCCTGGATGTCCTGCCATGTCATCCAGAATGGTAAGTTTCTGATCAATGGCATCCTGCAGTGTGCCCATTTTATTGGAGCAGGCTTTGCATACTCCAGCAACAAGGTTTTTGTTTTTTACTTTTTCCCACAGAGTGTGGAGGGGATGGTCGTCTTTGGCAAGTTCCGGGATGAGTTTGACAGCTGAGCCTTCAATCACAATCTGAGGAGAGTGACCTTTTTCGTCCAGGTCCAGGCAGTTCAAAAGAACATGAATAAAACACATGGGATCTCCGTTAAAAACAAATAATGCGATTTTCTGCATTGTTTCCTCCTGATTTTTGTTAAATTATCAAGTTGACTTTGCGTTGCTTGAGAAAATGATCCAGTCAGGGTTTTTAAGGACCCTCTCTCATCCTTTGTCTGTCCACTATAGAAAAAGTTATCAGGTTTGCCAGGACACCCATCACGATTCCATGAATTCCCCAGGGGCTGTTCAGTCCGTAATTCCAGACAAGCAGAACAGCAATACCAGCGACAGCACCGGACATGAATTTAGTCTTACTGACCTTTCTCTGGGTTACAGCCATCACCAGCGGTACAAGAATGATGGGGGCCCAGAAGTTATATGAGTAAATAAGGATATCCAGGATACTTTCTATGGAGACGGCAAATACCACAGCCATTATGCCCACAACCAGGGTAATGGATCTGGCCATAAGTACTTCTGATCTATCGCTCAAGGGTTTTTGTTTGAGGGGTTTTACAATATCATTGCTGAAGCAGATGGCAGCTGCATTGAGAAATGAATCTGCTGAAGACATTATTATGGAAATTACAGCAGCAATGACGATCCCTTTGACAAATGGCGGCAGGGCCTGCTGGACAACATAGGGTAATGCCAGGTTGGGATTGAGCTCAGGGCTCAAAACCAGGGCCACGAGTCCGATTAATCCTGTTACAGCAAAAAAAGGTATGGAAAACAATCCGCTGTAAAGCGTACCTTTGACTACGTGCTTTGCACTGCGGCCGATGAGCAGTCTTTGAAAGTAGGGAGGAACTAATGTTTCTCCAAAAACAAAGGTCAGAAAGAGTGAAAAAAGGGCTACTATTGCAACAGGCTCAAGAGATATGGTCAGATGATCAGCCGGCACTGTATTTATGATATGATCTATTCCTCCAGCGCTCTGAATGCCAAAATAAAGAGTAAGGGGAAGCCCCACGGCCAATATGACAAACTGGACAATATCAGTCCAGACAACAGCCTTCATTCCTCCAACAGTGGCATAGGTGATAACGATGCCGCACCCAATCATTATGCCCCATAGCCGTTCAATACCAAGAAAAATATTGATTATATAGCCAATAGCTCCGATTTGAGCGCCCAGTATCCCGGCACAGAGAATAAAACCAAATACCCCGGTGAATACTCTGGCTGTTTTACCATAATGGGCATCCATAATATCACCCACAGATATTGCGTCTCTGTATTTGTCCATCCGAGGGGCAATATAACATGCTACAAGTATCTCCTTGAGGCTGAATCCCCACAGGGCAAGTATATTGACAATTCCCACCAGGAAAACCTTCTCAGCGTTACCCATGGAAAAACCACCGCCGATAAAAGAAGCAGACAAAGTGGCAAAAATGACCATGGATCCGTAAGACTTGCCTGCTACTGCGTACTGGGAAATATTTTTGATGCCCCGTCCGGCCAGCATCCCGACGATGAGAACGGTCAAAAGGTAGATGAAGATAATGGTATTGGTCATGAAGTGGTTCCTGTGATGCTGAGATAGTAGTAATAAAAATAATTGACGGAGTATTCACTACAGGTCCAAGAGACTGTTATGCAGGGATAACTCCTTGACTTTGCCTTGTTTTACCTTGTAAACGCATAATATCAGTATTTAGGAATAGTACTTTTTGTGAGTGGTACGTAATGTTAGTTTAACTCAAGTTTTTTGGACAGATACGGACAGGTACTTTTGTCACAGACAATCAGCAAAGTGTTGAAGAGCCTGTCAAGGGGATTGGTGGTCGGGATGCGGGGATTCGAACCCCGGGTCTCAGCGTCCCGAACGCTGCGCTCTACCAAACTGAGCCACATCCCGACAAGGAAAGCAGCTTTTAACGCAGAGTTTTAAAAAATGCAAGACTGCACTTAACTGCCTACTGACTGTTGAAAATCTTTCAATTACTGCGTTGATACTTTTCAACGTTGAACGTTAAACGTTAAAAAGTAAGAAAATGAAATTGATTTTAGACTATCCGCGTTGGAATTTTTCAGATAGCTGTTCAGATGTAATTTAATAATGTTCAATGTTTGCATGAAGGTTAATTATGGAAATTAAGAATGAATCCATAAAGATTCTGGTGGTGGATGATGAGGAAAGTCTTCGGGAAATCTGCAAAGACGCGTTAAAGGACGAAGGCTATCAGGTCCTTCAGGCTGAAGACGGTCAGAATGCTCTGGAAGTTATAGCAGCTAATGAAGACATAGACATGATTATTTCTGATCTCAGGATGCCTGTAATGAACGGGCTTGAGCTATTAGAGCAAATCAGAAACAAGAAGCTGGATATAGACTTTCTGGTAATGACCGGTTTTGCCACCATTGAAACCGCTGTGGAGTGCATGAAAAAAGGCGCTGCGGATTATCTGCCCAAACCGTTTAATATTAACCACCTTCTGGTCAAGGTCAGCAAGGTAGTCAAAGATAGAAGCGCCAGGATGGACCGGGCAAGGCTCAGTAATATTGTCCGCATGCTTAACCTCAGCAACGCCTTGAATAGTCAGCTTGATCTGAAATCCATATGCTATGAGTTTGTACTTCAGGTACAGAGAAACTTTGTACCTGACAGCGCAGTGCTTTTTATGCGCAGAGATGACAGACCTGCTCTTGCTAAATCAGTTGTCAGGGGCAGGCTTTTTCGTGAAGATCCGGATCTGTTTTCCAAGGTCCAGAAGCTGGCTGAAGAATCCCTTGAAAAGAACAAGTCCTTCCTTTTAGACCCTTCCAATGCCAGCGATGAAGCTGTTTTTTCAGGCCAGGAATTCCCATATTCCATGCTTATTGTTCCTCTTTTTTCCCAGATGAAAAAGGTGGGAGCAATTGTTCTGCTTAGAAAGGACAAAAAGTTTTTCACCACTGACGAGGTTCAGCTGCTCAGTGTATTCGCCGCCCACGTGGCTACAGCCATTCAAAACGCCAAAATGTACGGCAGGATACGTGACCAGAATATAAATATCATCCGCTCGTATGCCAAAGCAGTTGAAGCCAAGGATTATTATACCAAAGGGCATTCTGAAAGGGTGGCCCTGTATGCTGTTAAATTGGGAGGTTATCTGAGGTTAGACACTGAGGAGATGGATTTGCTGTACACAGCAGGAGTGCTCCATGATATTGGCAAAATCGGTATTCCTGATAATATTTTAAATAAGCCATCTAACCTTGATGATGAAGAATTTGAGATAATGAAGTCCCACCCTGTCATTGCCAGGGATATTCTTGCCCAGGTGTGGTCGCTGAAAGAAATCCTGCCCGTTGTTTATCATCATCATGAACGAATAGACGGTAAAGGATATCCTGAAGGGATTTCAAATGGCCAGATTCCTTTTTTATCCAAAGTTATCAGTGTTGTGGATGCTTTTGAGGCCATGACTTCAGACCGTGCTTACCGTAAGGCCCTTCCCTGGGAAAAAGCCAGGGATATTCTTTTAAGCGGCAGCGGTTCTCAGTGGGAATCAGATCTGGTTGAGAAATGGGTCAAACTTGTAAACGATGAGGGCTTTGAAAGTATCCAGCAGGATACCGATTTCAAGCCATTCAAACTGATGGATAAGCAATGAAAAACAACTTGAATCTTATAAGTAACTAAAACCATTTAAGCAATAAATTCAGAATATTATGGTTTTGCCATACAGATTGCTTCGTTCGCTACGCTCTCTCGCAATGACAGGTGTTGCGTAACCACACCTGTGGCTGTAA
>JBHEPK010000176.1:0-4056 GCA_046260325.1 Desulfonatronovibrio sp. | reverse complement strand
GATCTGTAAAAAAGTTCATATCCTTGCACTAAAGTCTTAGAATCAAAGACAGGTTGTCTGCCAACGTAGATGCTTTCATATTCCCATTGAGAACGTGATTCTTTTTCTAAGTATTCGTTCATTTATTCAAGCCCGCATTGATACGCCCTGGTCAGAGCATCCTTGATAATAGTGTCACACTGCAACTATGTCTGTAACTGTTTTCTTTCTCAGACGTCAATCATTATGGAGTGCCAAACTATTGTGGCATTGAGGGGATACTTTAGTAAGGCCGGTTACAGACAGGTTACAGAAAGGAGACCAGTGCCTGGACCGAGAGGCTTGTGGGGTCGGACCATTCGGATCAGTCAAACCAGCCTGAAATGCCTGACTTCTAAAGCACAGGGTCTCTCTCAAGAAAAAACCTGTTCACTAAACGCTTTCATTTTACATTTTTGTCACAAATCCTTGCAAAAGTATTATATGTGATCTTGTTTACTCTAAACGAAGCTGATTGTAATGGTTCTTATGATCCAGAGCAATTAAAAGCCAAAAGCTAAAAGCCAAAAGCTAAAAGCCAAAAGCTAAAAGCTAAAAGCCAAAAGTTGAAAGTTGATAAAGATCTCAAAAAGAAGTTTACCTGATGCAAAATTTTAAACAGATATATCTTAGTTAGCAGTATGCTTAAATCTTTGGGAAAGAAAATCAGGATTTACAGGAGGATTGCTGCTGTTTCACAAGTTAGACTTGCGGAAAAGCTTGAGATCACCCAGCACCATCTTGGCTGCATAGAAAGAGGGGAAACAGCCCCGTCCATGAGCCTGACAGTCAGGATATGCAAAATATTAGATATTCATCCGGCGCTTCTTTTCTCAGGGGTGAACATTGGCAGGCAGTATTCCATCAGCCCAGAATTACATAAAGAGCTGGATTTACAGTTCATGCCTCCTTCTCCGAGGCACGGGGTCTGGATGATTGATATGTCAACAGGCCGGGATTTCTGGACAAAGTCACTAATCCGACTGATGTGTCTGAAATCCTCCATGAAGCCTTCCCTGAAGTCTTTTATAGATTATGTCCACCTTGCTGACAGAGAAACTTTTGCAGATTTTTATCAAAGCATCTGCTCTGCTCTTATTCCTGACCCCATAATTTTCAGAATCATATCGGATGAGGATTTCTGCAGGTATATTCATGTCAGGGCAGATTTGCATCCTGCCTTGAGACAGAACTCTATTGAAGCCTTTATGATCTTTCTGGATATAACAGAATCAAAAGAGCTATATAATATTCTGCGTTATAAAAGTGAACAGGTAGAGAATATAGTTCAGGAAAGGACAAGGTCTCTTGATCTTGCTGTAAAGGAAAAGAAGCAGGAAATTTATTTACGGGACAAAGCTGAAAAGAAAGCCAGGGAAAAAAGTGAACAGCTGCAGGTTATGCTTTCTGCATTACCTGCAATTTTGTACTCGTTTAGCCCATTTAAGGGAGGTATGGAATGGCATTCTCCTCAAATCAAGGATCTTTTAGGCATTTCTTTAAAGGATTTGAAAAGCAACCCCATGCTCTGGCATGACTCCATCCACCCGGATGACTTGCCCATGGTGAAACAGGCCATACAAAAGGCCCGAAAGGGAAAACAACTGAATGTTGAATACCGGTTTAAGGGCAGAGACGGCCAGTGGCGCTGGCTGCAGGACAGGGCTACCACGCTGACAGATGATTTTGGTGAATTTTATCTCGCCGGGGTTGCTGTAAATATTACAGAGCAGAAAAAAATACAGGAATCCCTGAAACATAGTCAGAAGTTATATGAAGCAGTGGCCGAAGATATGCCGGCCCTTATCTGCAGATATGTTAAAGGTTGCATCGTTACATATGTCAACGAAACTTATTGTGAATGTTTCGGCAAGACAAGGGCAGAGCTTTTAGGCACTTCATTTCTTGATCTCATGCCCGAGGCGGATCAGGGCCCCTTCATGGGAGACATTGACAGGCTCACTCCTGAGAACCCCACGATAATTACTGAACATAAAGTGTTGGATAAGAACGGTAATATCCGGTGGCACCGCTGGACTGACAGAGCCATATTTGATTCCCAGGGGCACATCTCAGCTTACCAGAGCATTGGGGTAGACATTACAGAAGAAAAAAAGTCTCAACAGGCTTTGAAGAGATTGTCTGAAGAATATGAAACAATGTTTAACAATTCACAGAATACATTTTTTCTAATCAGGGTTGATGAGCAGAATCGCTGCACATTCCAGCGTCTGAACAGCCAGCGAGAAGCATTGACCGGCCTGACAACTGAAAAAGTCCGCGGCAAAACTCCGGTTCAGGCTTTGGGTAAAGAACTGGGGCTTGAAGTAGAAAAGAATTACCAGCGCTGTATCAAAGAGAAAAGAGTTATAAGTTATGAAGAAATTCTGCATCTGCCCGCAGGAAAGCGGACCTGGCTTACAAAATTGGCCCCAGTTATAGAGGGCGGTAAAGTAGTCAAGATTGTGGGCAGCGGTCTGGATATTACAGACCGGAAAAAAGCTGAAGATGATCTTCAGAAAAAGGAGGAACGCTTGAAGCTTATTACCAACACCAGTTATGACTGGGAATACTGGGTTAAGCCTGATGGCAGCCTTGAATACTGCTCTCCGTCCTGTGAGAAAATTTCCGGCTACAGTGCGGAAGGTTTTCTGAAAGATCCTGATTTGATACAGCAAATAGTTCATCCGGAAGACATCCCTGCATGGAATGAGCATGTCTGTACGACCTCAAGCTACAGCGAAAATGCCGAGATAACCTTCAGGATTGTTACCAGATCCGGCGAGGTGGTTTGGATTGAACATAAATGCGTTGCCGTTGTTGCGCCTGACAGTACATATCTTGGACGCAGGGTATCCAATCGTGATGTTACGAAACGTGTAAATACGGAACAGGAATTGCGCAAAGAAAATGAACGCTTGCGTCGGATGCTGGAACTAAGCCGCGAAAAAAAAATTAATAATGTGAAGAAGTGCTGAACCTAAACTGTTTGAATATCAGCATGACTGGCTGAAATTTTTTTAAAGGAAAAAATTTAGTAACTATTCATCACATCCGGCATATGATTATGCAACGGCACTGGATTCCGGCTTTCGCCGGAATGACGGAAAAGGATATCGGCCTGCTTTAACCGTCACCCCGGACCAGATCCGGGGTCCAGATCTTTTTGTTCGATCTTGCTGAATAGTTACGAAATGAAAATTCTTTTGATGAAGTCAATTGTCAAAAAATTAGGGCATAGAGTAACTCGCCAAAAACGGACAGGAAGCAGTGGATCTTTATCAGAAACATGAATTTGACTGTATCCTTATGGACATCCAGATGCCGGTCATGACCGGTTTGGAGGCGACGAGGCAGATCAGGAGAATGGTTAATGATGAGAGCAGAATGATGAATGATGAAGAAGGGAGTCAGAAGGCTGCCAAAGGATCGGGTCTTTCATTCATCATTCCGCATTCCCATAATCGCCGTTACCGCTCATACCCAGCCAGGAGACAGGGAAAGGTTTCTTGAAGCAGGAATGGATGATTATGATTACCCGGGAAAACCGGTGAAGATGGAAGAACTGGAGGGAGTATTGGACAAACTTAAACCAGGAAAGGGTAAAGAGCCGTGAATAAGAGTCAAGACTTTTCTACCTGTTTGAATTTTGCTGGATGCGTTAACATCAGCTCAAGGATGGCTTCCATTGTGCTGACTACTATTTTTCTTTTGGCCGCGCTCTGGCCACAGAACCTCCATGGGCGTTCTGAAGGGCATGTCCCGGCTGATGCAGAGCTGCATGTCCTTTTGTTAAATTCTTATCATAAGGGGTTGTCCTGGACAGATGCACTGACTGAATCAGTCTTTGAAACTCTATCTCCCTTGGGGTTTGAGATTTCAGTGGAATACATGGATACAAAACGCCACCCCCTTGTCCAAAGCGAAGACTATCTGCTGTCCTTTTTTTCCGCCAAGCTGGATGGAGTAAATTTTGATGCGGTAATTGTCAGCGATAACGATGCATTGAATTTTGCCAGGCAACACCGGGCCGTTCTT
>JBHEPK010000175.1:0-4074 GCA_046260325.1 Desulfonatronovibrio sp. | reverse complement strand
AAGTAGGACGTAAGACCCAGGTTAAGATATCTGATATTACCAATTTCCTCCAGGAAACTTTTAGCGGCATCCGGGTTATCAAAGCCTTTGCCAACGAAAAAAGTGAACAGGATAAGTTTACCCGTGAAAATACCAAGCTGGTGGATATAGCTGTCAAGGAAAACCGGTATCACCACGCTTCTTCACCACTTATGGAATTTATCGGTTCCATTGGGGTGGGCCTCATTGTCTGGTATGGAGGGAGCCAGGTCATTGCAGGTGAGTCTACTCCAGGGACCTTTTTTTCATTCATGACAGCCTTGATATTGCTTTATCAGCCGGTAAAAGGGCTCAGTAAAACCAATATCGCCATTCAGAAGGCCTTGACTGGGGCGGAGAGAGTGTTTGAGGTCCTGGACAACCCTGATCTGTGGGTTGAAAATGGAGGCAGTGTTGAGCTTCGAAGCAGGTTTAGAAGACTTGAAATGGAGGATGTGACCTTTACTTATCCAGGTTGTCAGGTACCTGCGGTAAAAGAAGTGAGTCTTGAGATTAACCAGGGGGAAAAAGTAGCCATTGTCGGCCCCAGCGGATCAGGCAAGACTACATTGATCAACCTTTTGCCAAGATTTTATGAGCATCAAGAGGGGAAGATTATTTTAAATGGTCGTCCCGTTAAGGACTATACCCTTAAAAGCCTGCGCATGTTCATGGGCATTGTGGCCCAGGACAACTTTCTGTTTAATGCTTCCATTCGTGATAATATCGCCTATGCCATAAAAGATGCTGATGAAAAGCAGATTATTTCCGCAGCCCAGGCAGCCTTTGCTCACGATTTTATTTTGGAAATGCCTCAGGGTTACGATACAATAATTGGTGAACGGGGAGTGAAACTTTCAGGCGGACAAAAGCAAAGGATAACTATTGCCAGGGCATTGCTTAAAAATCCACCCCTGCTTATACTTGATGAGGCCACCAGTGCACTTGATACCGAGTCTGAGCGTATTGTACAGAGGGCCCTGGAAAACCTCATGCGGGAGCGAACCAGCATTGTTATTGCCCACAGGCTGTCCACGGTTTTGTCTTCAGATCGCATTGTAGTTATGCATAATGGCAAAATCATTGATCAGGGCAGTCATGATCAGCTTTTATCCTCCTGTTCTCTTTATCAGCGACTATATAATATGCAGTTTTCAGAGAATGTTAATGAGTAGGTA
The DNA here is from genome assembly GCA_046260325.1 of Desulfonatronovibrio sp. Taxonomy (GTDB): domain Bacteria; phylum Desulfobacterota; class Desulfovibrionia; order Desulfovibrionales; family Desulfonatronovibrionaceae; genus Desulfonatronovibrio. Next base: position 2,878 of record JBHEPK010000175.1, on the reverse strand, counting down.
CAAAAGATTTGCAGCAGGCATGCAGCTGTCTGGCAGACTATAACCGTTTTTATGGAATGAATCTAAACGAGAGGAGTAAACATGATATCAGCTATAACTGACAGCCAGGATGCATACGTAACCAACCCAGCCAAGGCTTCAGATATTTTTCATGTTTTTCCCAGCATTTATTTTTATACCCGGATGATTGGGACAGTTTTAAATGCTGCGCGTAAGGCCAGAAAGAAAAAATATCACGGTGAAGAGTGGATAGAAAGCAGTCTGGCCACTACCAGGCATCTGGAAAAAGTGGACTGCAGGTTTTTTATTGAAGGAAAGAAAAATTTCATTGATCTGGTGGGCCCATGCATTTTCGTAGCCAATCACATGAGCACCCTGGAAACATTTGTATTAACTTCTATTATAAGGCCTCATCGCAAAATGACCTTTGTTATTAAAGACAGCCTTGTGCGTTATCCTGTATTCAAGCATATCATGCTGTCCAGAAATCCCATAGTAGTTTCCAGAAAGAATCCCAGAGAGGACTTTAAAGCTGTCATGGAACAAGGGCAGGAAAGATTGAACAGTGGAGTCTCAGTTGTAGTATTTCCCCAGACCTCACGCACCTCAGACCTTGATCCGGAAAAATTTAACTCCATTGGTATTAAATTGGCCAGAAAGTCAGGGCTTCCTGTAATCCCCTTAGCTCTGAAAACAGATGCCTGGGGCACAGGATGGCCCGTGAAGGATATTGGCCTCATAAGGCCTGAGCGCATGATTCATTTTTGCTTTGGCCAGCCTATAAAAGTTTCTGGTAATGGCAAAGAAGAACATAAGCAGGTTTTTGACTTTATTCAGGGAAAGCTCAGGCAATGGAACAAACGTTGAATTATCCCTCTTTGCTTTCCAGTTCAAAATCCACTTCCAGCCTCTCTAAGTTTACGTCGCGAAGCACCACACGGACTTTTTGTCCGAGATAAAATCTCTTGCCTGTTCGTTTGCCCATCAAGTCCTGTTTTTCAGGCCTGAAATGATAGTAATCATCATGAAGGCTTGAAAGACGGACCATGCCTTCAGCAAGCACTTCTTCGAGTTCCACCCAGAATCCAAAATCAGCAAGAGATGAAACCACACCATCATAACTCTGACCGATCTTGTCTTTAAGAAAAATTATGGTGGCGCGCTTGAGGATTTCGCGTTCCGCTTTCATGGCTACCCGTTCCAAAGAACTTAAAGACTCGGCAATATTTTTGATGCTTTTGAGCTTGGGCTGTTTTTGAGCTTCATCACCCAGGGCGTGCTTCAGGGCCCTGTGAACCACAAGGTCAGCATAGCGTCTGATGGGAGATGTGAAGTGGCAATATGATTTTGAAGCCAGACCAAAGTGTCCTTCATTTTCCGGTGAATATTTGGCCTGCATCATGGATCGCAGGACCAGCCGACTTACCAGAAATTCCAGGTCATATTCTTTGGAAATATCAATCAGCTTCTGCAGATTTTTGGGATCACGGTCTTTGGGGAGTCTTGGTCCAAGATCAGTATTGGTTAGAAGTTTGAACAAGGAGTCAAGCTTGTCTCTATCTGCTGGCGGGTGAACCCTGTACAAAAATATGGCATCTTTTTTTTCTAAGAATTCAGCTACAGCTTCATTGGCTGCAAGCATGAACTCTTCAACAATCTGATGGGCAAAATTTCTTGTCCTGGCCTTGATTTCCAGACTGTTGTCCAGAATGTTGAGCAAAACTTCCGGGTCCGGCAGATCAAAGTCAATACTTCCGCGCCTGCGACGGATTTCCAGGAGTTTTCTGGCTAAAACATCGCATTTCTCAAGCAGTCTTAAAACTGATTGGAGATCTTCTTGTGCCTCTGCTTCTTGAAGGTAGAGGGCTTTATTGACTTGCGCATAAGTAAGTCTTTGATGGCTCTTTATAACTGCCGGATAAAAAGAAGATTTTTGTCTGTTCCCATGTGAATCAAAGTGCATTTGAGCCACCATAACCAGTCTGGGCACATGTGGATTAAGACTGCAAAGCCCATTGGACAGGTTTTCCGGAAACATGGGCTCTACTGAAAGGGGAAAGTAATAGGAATTACCCCTGATTATAGCTTCACTATCTAACTTTGAACCAGGCTGGATATAGTGAGAAACATCAGCAATGGCGACATAGAGGACGAATCCGTCACCCTCCTGCTCAACACAGACAGCATCATCAAAGTCTTTGGCCTGGGCTCCGTCTATGGTCACAAAGGTCTTATTTCTGAGGTCCTTTCTGTCTTTAAAATCATTTTTACCAGGTTCACCAGGAAGCTTTTCTGATTCTTTAAGGACACTGACTGGGAAATCAGTTGGGACTTTGTGGTTGAGCTTGACGATCTCTTCCTGGACACTCAGCTCATGTTCATGGCCCATAATTCTCAAGAGTGATGCTGACCACAGGCCGGATTCCAACTGTTCGCCAGGCTCAACTATGGCCATTATGTCTTTATCCAAGGAATCTTTTTCTGCTTCAATAACCAGTGAAAAATCTAACCTGGGGTTTGCTGGCCTGGCCAGATAAACACCAGGTCCCATGGGTTTTATTATTTTGACAGGCAACTGTTTTGTAGCCCGTTCTATTATGTTGATGATCCGGCCATCAGGATTTTTACCTCTTTTGCCGGGCAGGGTGGCAACGAGGATGGTATCACCATGCCAGGCACCCTGAAAGTTTTTAGGATGGATAAATATATCTTTGCGCCTTTTATCAAAAGGAATAGCAAAGCCTACCCCTGATCTTTGCACTTCTAAGACAGCTTTTTCTACGGGGAGTTCTCCCACAAGACACCAGGTTTTTCTGGATTTAAAAATTTTACCCTTCTGGGCTAAGTTTTTAAGGATATCTCTGAGTCGGGTTGTATC
>JBHEPK010000174.1:363-4131 GCA_046260325.1 Desulfonatronovibrio sp. | reverse complement strand
GGCAGGTATATCTTGAAAGCAGTCCCTTTGTTCACTTCACTATAGCATTTCATATAGCCACCATGCTCTTTTACAATACCATAGACTGAGGCTAATCCAAGACCGGTTCCTTTGCCAACCTCCTTGGTGGTAAAGAATGGATCATATATATGCTCAAGGGTTTTTGGGTCAATGCCTATTCCCGTGTCAGAAACGGTCAAAAGAACATAACATCCAGAAGTTGATCCGGGGTGCATTCTGACAAAATTGTCGTCAAGAACCACATTCTTTGTTTCCATAACAAGCTTGCCGCCCTGGGGCATGGCATCAGCAGCATTGTTGGCTAAATTAAGCAAAACCTGTTCAATCTGTATTGGATCTCCTGAAACAGAAGGCTGTTCTGGATCCAAGTATAATTCCAAGTTAATCATCTTGGGGATTGTTCTCTCCAAAATCAGACTTACCTCAGTCACCTCACTGTTAATATTAATTTTTACTTTGCTGGACTTAGCCTTGCGTCCAAAAAGAAGAAGCTGCTGAACCAGTTTGGCTGCCCTGTCTAAGGATCTGACAATACTGTCAATACGTTTTCTACTTTGGCCATAGAGATCCTGGTGCTTAATCAATAATTCTATATTGCTTTGCATTGTTTGCAGCAGATTATTGAAGTCATGGGCCACTCCTCCAGCCAAAAGACCTACAGATTCCATTTTTGTGCCTGAAGCAGCTGGGATTGCAGCTTTTCCCTGTCTTCCTCAGCCTGCCTTCTGCGGATATTGGCCATAATCTGGGCCACAAGGGCAGCTACCGTGCTGGCAAAAGCCTCTTCATCAGAATACCACTTACGAGGTTCACCAACATGTTCCAGACAGACAACCCCGGCAAGTCGGCCATCTATCTGAATGCCTGCGTCGAGCATGGAGGTAATGTTCAAAGGAACAAGGTATCCCTCGGAAAGATCTGAAGTGCGGGGATCAGCCTGGGCTTCATGGGCACATATTCTGCTTTCCGAGAGTATGGCCTCAAAGTAGCGGGGGAATGCCGTAGTTTTCAGGATCATTCCACTGCAATGCCGGTCAGCCTCAACTTCATACAAAGACAGACAACGAAGCTCTGATCTGTCATCGGACAACATCCATATACCTGCCCTGTCGATATTCATGGCTTGTGTGACTGTTTCTGTAACCCGCTCCAATGCGGCAGAGAGTTCACCCTCAAGCACTCCCCGATCCAGGCTTAAGTCGGCAATAGCCTTACGTTGAGCGCGGGCCCGAAGTTCACTTTGCAACAAGGCATCTTCTGAATGTCTGCGCTCGGTTATGTCACGTCCCTCCGGAATGATGAAGACAACGTTGCCTGCTTCGTCCTTCACAGGACGCAAAGAAAAGTCAAAATATTGAGGAGTTCCGTCTGCTGACAGATGCGAAGCCTCGAAACGTACGGTCTGTCCAGTTGTTGCGGTTTCGATGGACGCACGCAGTCGCTCCTGGAGTTCTGGGGAATGCGACCACCAGACTGTTTCCCAAAAAGGCTTGTTCAAGACAGCGGATGCTGAAACACTGGCAAATTCGAGAGCTGTATTGTTGACATCAACCAACGTCCCGTCGAGATTAACCACTCCGATGAACTGAAAACTCTGATCCATGATGGCACGTGTTTTACGTTCACTTTTGCGAAGCTCTTCTACTGCTGCTTTACGCTGCTGCAGATTCACAATAAGCTTTCCAATCAACCCCAGAAGAACAACAATCATCCCACTGAGAATAAACAGAAAAATTCCGGTGCGCTTTGATAGAGCCGCCTCGGCCAATTTACGGTCTGTTTCATCCATGATCAGAGACAACAAAACTGATCTTCCTTCTAAGGTAATGACCTCTGCTGACCACAGAGCATACCTGTCTTCACCTGCTTTGGTTTTAAATCGGATTGGCTCATCTTTGAAAAAACCCTGTTCCTGCAGTTTGTCAATAATCCGATCTCTATCTGTCGGATCTGACCATATACCAATTTCTTTTGATGTTTTTCCAATCTGTTCAGCCCTGCTATGGCCAAGCATTTCCACCCAGCGATCATTGACTTCAATAAAACGGCCTGTTGATATTTCAGAAATAACCAGCGGAGCGGGACTGGAACCGAATGCCTTGGCAAAGCGTTCCTCTGATTGCTGCTGGTCGGTAATATCAAGGACTGTCAAGATGAGCCCCGCAGAGAAGTCAGTAATATCCAGCGGAGATGCGGAAAGAAGTACATGGCGGATGCTGCCATCCTTCCGAAGCCAACTGGTTTCCACAGTGCCAATTCCTTTTTGGCTTATCTGCCGGTTTTTCTCCTTCTCCACATACTCGAACTCCTCCTGAGTTGGATAGAGAATACTGACATTCTGACCAATTAACTCCTTATCAGTATATCCGGTCAGCTCCAGAATGTAGCCATTCACATGCTGCAGGACCTGTTTTTCAACCATGCCTATGCCTACTGGGGCACTCCTTAAGATGCTCTTAAGGACCATTTCTGTTGACAAATCAGTGTCTTCCTCTGCCTGCCAGGTTTCCAAAGCAAACAAGGAAGTTGCCAGCAGCAGCAAAAGAGTTGTCAGCAGGGCAATAATATGGAACCTGAATCCCCTTACCCGAACTTTTTCAACCATTTTTATGAAACCTATTTAAATTTTCAATATTTTTGGAAGTACAGTTATTGTCAATTGGGGTCATAAACGATGGCGAAAACAGGAAGCTCTGGCTTTCTGCATGATTAAAAACTTCACCGTACTGCTTCATCAGACGTACTAATCCCTCTTATTTTCATTGGCAGGTCTAAACATGGTAAACTCCAGAAAGGAATATAATCGCTATGAAGGGAAAGACTAAGTGTTTGTTTTCGGTTGAATATCTTTGCTGATAAATTATAATGCCGCTTTAATCAACATTTTTAACCTAAAGTGAGCGATTTGCATCAATGGTGGGACAAAAAACTTGGCAGGTTCAAGACATAACGTGCATGCTCTGAGAGCAATTAAAAACTGCCTGAATTATAAAGTTTTTTAATGATAATCATCATAGTCAACGACATAAGCATCGCCATCTATGAACTTACATGATAGTTTGCCCAACACCTCTTCACCCTTGGAAACTGCTCCAAATCTTGACATGAAATCTTCAGGGAGCCTGAATTTCAGCCAGGAACATCCACCAGTCCATCTCAGGCATTTTTTGAAACCAGGCATGACGCATTATGCCGCCATGCTCATATCTCACTTCCCCGCTTTCACCTTTCAGGGCTGCTCTTACAGCCTGCTGCATGGACGAAGTTCCCTGAGTCAGGGCGTTCATGAAGATAAATTCTTGTTCGCTGTCAAGGATTGTGTTTCCATGGCTGTCAAGGATAAACCAGGTGTAATGTTCAGGCAAACCAAAGACCAGGTTCAGCTCTGCCTGCAGATCGTCCAGATGGACGGAAGCGCCCAGCGCCCCTGTTGCCTGACTGTCGAGCAGAATCGGGGCAGCCACCATGCACGATTTCTTGCCTGAAGACCGGCCCTGCAGGAGAAAACCACGGACTGACTCCCCCATCAGCAGGGATTCAAAATAGTCACGGTCGCTCAGGTTAAGGCCGGTGCAGTCCTTTTCCACTGAATAATAATTGCCGTCAGGCAGAACATAAAAATAGGTGCCGGGCAGCCTGGATTTGAGTTGAGACAGATACTTCTTTATGCCTTTCCAGTTGCCCTGGCCTGCCTCAGGAGTTGAAGAAATAACCTCAAGGGATGTCAGTGTGTTCAGGAAAATATTG
>JBHEPK010000174.1:0-285 GCA_046260325.1 Desulfonatronovibrio sp. | reverse complement strand
TTATTACCTGATTCTTGTGGTGAGGCATTCGCGGTTAATGACAACTGGGGTATTGTCGCAAATAAAAAAAACAGTATAAATATTTTCAGTTTCATCATCACTCCCAATAATAATTTAAGATTTGTATGTCTGGCAATGCCCGCATTAGAGGACTTGGGGGTCTCATCTCTTGGATTCTGCCTGGATTGACAAGAATTTTTCCGCCAGTCTCCAAAATAACTGAACCGGCCTATGTCATGCCGGAGTCCGGAGCTAACGTGCCGGTCAACAGCTGCGCCTTTCTGT
>JBHEPK010000173.1:0-4131 GCA_046260325.1 Desulfonatronovibrio sp. | reverse complement strand
CTGATCCTCATGCTTCTTTTGTTTGGATTGTTCCTTCTGGAAATTGTAGTAGCTGACCTTGGATCTCATTTGCGCGTATTGAACCATTTCAGGAAGATCCTGGAAATTATCCACAACGTATCTGTACCTTTCCCAGGCTGATCCATAATTTTGGGTTCGCCAGTAAAAGTCAGCCACAAATAATTCATATTCAGCCATTCTTTTTCTGGACTCCACAATATAAAAGGCCGCATGTTCAGCATATTCTGAATCAGGAAAAGATTCCCTGACAAGATGAAAATATTCCAGGGCCTCCACCATATGAGTCTGCGGCCTGTCAACAGTTTTAAACTTGCTGTAGTTGGCCAGTCCGGTCCTGAACATTGTATATGGAACAAGCTCATGCCTGGGATTCATTTCCAGAAATTCTCGGTAAGCGTTTATTGCTGCGGTGTAGTTGCCAGCTTTAAAGTATGAATCTCCAAGGGCAACTTCAGCAACAGGAGTGTGCGGACTGAAAGGGTACCTGTCTTTGAGTTCGGAAAAATACTTTATGGCCTGTCTGTATCTTTCTTCCTCGAGGGCAGAAGAGCCAGCTTGAGCCAGTTCCCAGGGAGTATCCTCCAGTGGGCGCGGACCTCGATCAAAAAAGGTGCATCCAGAAGTAGATATTAGAATGGATATCAGGCAGATTAAAAAAACATTTTTTGTTGAAAGCATATTTATGGGGTGGGATCTTTCCCTGTTTGGTATTGATGGGTTCTCAGCTATTCTGTTCCAGATAAAACTGGGCATTATATGCTGCTGTGGCGCCGTCTCCAACGGCTGTTGAAACCTGACGACAGTTTTTGGATCTGATATCACCTGCTGCAAAAATTCCAGGTACGTTGGTCATCATTTCAGCATCGGTCTTAATAAACCCAATAGCATCAGTCTCAATTTCCTGGGGATAAAAACCTCCAGCCGGGTCGAGGCCAATGAATACAAATGCTCCATTGACATCCAAAAAGGACTCGTCCCCACTCTTTACGTTCTTGATGTTTATGCCATCGAGGTCGGTATCACCTTTAAACTCAGTGGCAATGGTATCGTAAAGAACCTCAATTTTGGGGTTCTTAAGAACTTTGTCCTGATAAACCTTAGCTCCGCGAAAAGCATCTCTTCTGTGGATCAGATATATTTTTTTGACAAGTTTTGCCAGGTAAAGGGATTCTTCAAGTGCAGTATCTCCACCACCAATGCAGGCAACATCCTGATTTTTGAAGAAGTTGCCGTCACATACAGCGCAATATGATACACCTCGTCCAGTAAGTCTGTCTTCTCCGGGTATGCCCAAATGTTTCCATTTTGCTCCGGTGCAGATAATGATTGTTTTGGCGGTGACTTCACTTTCACTCAGTTTAACTTTGTGCTTGGAAGGAAGTGCTTCTATTGCCACTACCTCATCTCTGATTTTATCAAAATCAAAAGATTCCAGGTGGGCAGTAAGTTTGTCTATTAGTTCGTATCCCTTTATTCCCTGGGGGAAGCCTGGGTAGTTTTCTATTTCTTCGGTCATGAGTACCTGTCCGCCTGGAGCAAGCATTTCTACCCAGCCAATGTTTATTCCGGCTCGCAAAAGATAAAGGGCGGCCGTTATTCCTGCAGGTCCGCCCCCGATTATTAGAGCTTCATAGTCTTTCATGATAACTATATAGCTTTATCTGCAATCATCTGCTTCAGGTTGGACTTGGAAACAGCGCCTGTGACCTGTTCCAGAACTTCGCCACCTTTGAAAAGGATAAGCGTAGGAATAGCTCTAATACCGAACTTTCCAGGGGTATTAGGGTTTTCATCAACATTCATTTTCATTACTTTAACCTGGCCTGTATATTCCTGAGCCAGTTCTTCAACGACCGGTGCTATAGCCCTGCATGGTCCGCACCAGGGAGCCCAGAAATCTACCAGAACCGGCAGGTCGCATTTTAGAACTTCTGCTTCAAAAGTATTGTCTGTAACTTGGTTAGCCATTGTCGTCTCCTTTTACATGGAAGTTATAATATTCATTCTTAATGTTTCTGCCAGTCAATATTAAGGTAATTGAGAAAAAAATGTCAACCCTTATGAGGCTTGAGAAAATCTCTTAAACACTAAGTAAGTGCAAAAAAAATAAAGCCCGTATATATTGATAAGCACTCAGAGTACTTAGTTTTTTGTTAACAATATTTAAAGGCGTTTCTTTTTGTGTGCTTCAACTCAGCTCTTTTTAATTACTCAGGATTCCCAAACTTTGTTAAGAATAGACTTAATTTTTGCAGATTTGTCCTTACAGTTTGGCCTTTTTAGGCACACAATGCAAGCATGATTTCTAAAGTCTTTTTAATAGAGTACTGTGCAGCTTGACCTTTTGAGTGTTTATGCCATATAGATTTTTTATGAGCAACGAATGAAAGACCTGAGAAGGGTGCAGCTATGAATTGCTCAGGAAAAGTTCAGAACCTGATACACATTATGTTCTGAATTTTTTACGTATAAATCAATATTAAGGATGGTATTTTATTATGAGTAGTATTCCCATTTCTGTTGAAGGTTTCGCAAGGGTGAAACAGGAATTGGAAAGGCTTGAGGCGGAAAGACCTGAAATTATCCAGGCCATCAAAGAGGCCAGGGAAGAAGGTGATCTCAAGGAAAATGCAGGTTATGACGCAGCCAGGGAACGCCAGGGCATGCTTGAAGCAAAAATTTCTTACATCAAGTCCAGGATCCCTGAATTTAATGTAATCGATCTTAACACAATGGACGGAGAGAAGATCTGTTACGGAGCTACAGTAAAGATAGAAAATATCGATACTGAAGAAGTCAGAGAGTATACTCTGCTTGGTCCTGATGAAACAGATTTCGCCAAAGGAAGTATTTCGGTATTTTCGCCTGTAGCCAAGGCCCTTTTGGGGAAGGAAGTAGGAGATGAAGCCGTTGTTAATGCTCCCAAAGGTAAAATTGAGTATGAAGTAATTTCAATTGAGTTTAAGGGGCCAATGATTTCCCTTGACCAGGAGCCTGCAGACAGCAAGTAATATCTTTTGCTGACAGATTCTGTCTAAAGCCCTGTTATGCCCGAGTGGCCTACAGGGCTTTTGTTTTGCAAAGTGATTCAGAAATATCCAGGGGTGGACATTTGTCTGGATTAAGAGAAAGACTCAAGCAGGAGTTGCGGCATGTATCTACACATACCCCGCATCCCATGCAAAGATCTATGTTTATATATGGATGATCTTCTTTCATGGTGATGGCTTGGAACTGGCATGACTGGGAACAATTACCGCATCCTTCACAATTATCATAATCAACCATTTCAGCAGTAAAACCTGAAGATGCCAGCATTGGAACTCCGTTCCTATGGGCCTGGATGGCCCCGCAGCAACAGGTGCAGCAATTGCAAATTGCATAAAAGCGGCCCAGCATGGCCTCTTTGAAAAAGGCATGCTGAACATGGCCTCTCTTATGTTCTTGATCAATGATATCCACTGCTTCTTCGCTGGATATTAGTCGTGATCGCCCGGGGTGGTGCTCCAAGATAAAGTTTGCAAATGGTTCGCCAATAATAAGGCAGACATCAAGGGGCAGGCATGGGTTGTCGCGCGTTGCCCGGCAAGGGCAATCAAGAGCTACAATGTACTCTGGATTTTTTAGAACTATATCTCTGGCCTTAGTGTATGGCACGACTTGTTCAAGGTCTCCAATGTCAATGCTTTTATTCACCTTGACCAGCTTCGTGGCTTCATCTGCAGGAAGGACCTTACCATGATATTCATCTGCAAATTTGATTTTTGCTCTTTTTTTGTCCCGGGGCTGGCTGCGGTCACGCGTAAAAAAAGACCATAAAGGTTTTATTATTTTGGTCAGGGGATGTCTTCCAGTTCCTATTCCGATGTAGAGATACGGCCACCTTCCATAAATGTATCCGTGCAGTCTTGTAAAAAAGGTTATATTCTTATTGTCTGTTTTTTCAGTGAAAAAAGACCAGGTTGAAGGCTTTACAAATTTTTTTATTATTTTTTTCATGAGTGGAACCATGCCTTTTTTATATGAAAAGTTCAATTGTCCGAATTTAATATTTCTGATTGATAATCTGGTTGGACATTCCAGTCTGAAATGCTTGTAAACAATAAGGGT
>JBHEPK010000172.1:3707-4177 GCA_046260325.1 Desulfonatronovibrio sp. | reverse complement strand
AAGAATCTACGCTTCTCAAAGGCAAGGAAAAGCCTGCAGCTTTGCGTTTTTTCTCTCTTGGAAGGGGTAAGAGCGACAGGCATATGGAGCCTTTTTTCATTGAAATTTTTCCCGAGTCAGCCAAAAATAAAAAATTATCATCACATGAAGGTGAGGAATTTATTGTAGTTGTTTCCGGACAAGTGGAAATAATCTATGGTCAGGAGACATATACTCTTAAAGCCGGAGACAGTGTCTATTATAATTCCATTGTTCCTCATCATGTTTCAGCCATGAATAATGAGAACGCTCAAATATACGCTGTGCTGTATTTTCCTGAATAGCTTACAGTTTCTGGCAACATGTTTGCCAGTACTTTTTTGAAGGTCTTCAGTTACACCTCGAGTCTGGAGTCTTTGAATGTCTGTTTAGAATGTTTTTTATAATCTGTAGTAAATTTTTTAAGGAAGTTCGGAGTTGATAAATAATGT
>JBHEPK010000172.1:390-3697 GCA_046260325.1 Desulfonatronovibrio sp. | reverse complement strand
ATAATGTGGGATAAACCGTTGCGAGAGATAACACTTGGTCGCCTGTTAGATGAAGCTGCAGAAAAATATCCTGATAATGAAGCAGTTATTTATGTGGATCGTGATTACAAGCTTACTTATCGTGAATTTTCCGAGGAAGTCGACAGGCTGGCAAAAGGCCTGATGTCCTTAGGAGTACAAAAAGGAGAAAAGGTTGCCATATGGTCTACCAATGTTCCTCACTGGGTTGCCCTGCAGTTTGCAACTGCCAAAATCGGGGCCATTCTCCTTACAGTGAACACATATTACAAAAAGCATGAAATTGCTTATCTTCTGAAGCAGTCTGAGTGTGAAAATATTATTATTATTGATGGCTTCAGGGATACAGATTATGTTCAAACTGTTTATGATCTCGTTCCAGAGCTTAAAACCAAGCCAAGAGGACATCTTAAGAGTCAGTCCTTCCCTGATCTCAAAAGAGTTTTCTTTCTGGGACAGGAAAAGCATAGAGGGATGTATTCCATTCCGGAAATCAAGGCCCTGGGAAGTATGGTTTCTGACGGGGAGTACCTTAACAGGCAGAAAAGTCTTGATCCCCATGATGTGGTTAACATGCAGTACACTTCAGGAACCACTGGTTTTCCCAAAGGGGTGATGCTTACTCACTATAATATTGCCAATAACGGGTACTGGATTGGAGAGAACCAGAAACTTACCCACAAAGACAGAATATGTCTTCCTGTCCCGCTGTTTCATTGTTTCGGGTGTGTACTGGGAGTCCTTGCTGCTGTAAGTCATGGCTCAACAATGGTTGTTTTAGAAGGTTTTAATCCTCTGCTTATAATGACTTCAGTGGAAACAGAAAAATGTACTGCCCTTTACGGTGTACCTACAATGTTTATTGCTGTTCTTGAACACAGACTTTTTAATAAGTTTGATTTCAGCAGTCTGCGCACCGGAATTATGGCTGGTTCTCCATGTCCCATAAGGGTTATGCGTGAGGTTATTGATAAGATGAATCTTAAAGATATTACCATTTGTTATGGTCTTACAGAAGCTTCTCCAGTAATGACTCAGACCAGGACTGATGATGATATTGCCAAAAGGGTTGAAACAGTAGGGCGTCCCATGCCTGAAATAGAAGTGAGACTTGTTGATCCTGATACTAAGGAACCAGTTGGTCCGGGTGTCCAGGGAGAGGTCTGTTGTCGCGGATACAATGTCATGAAGGGATATTACAACATGCCTCAGGAAACAGTCAGGACCATTGATTCAGATGGCTGGCTTTTTTCGGGAGACCTCGGGGTTATGGATGAAGACGGTTACCTGAGTATAACCGGACGTCTAAAAGATATGATTATCCGTGGTGGAGAAAATATATATCCCAGGGAAGTAGAAGAATTTCTTTATACCATGGAAGGTATTCAGGATGTTCAGGTAGTTGGTGTGCCCAGTCAGAAATATGGCGAGGAGGTTGGCGCATTTATCATCCTTAAGTCAGGGTATGAATATTCACCTGAGGATGTCAGAGATTTTTGCAGGGGAAAAATTGCGAGATACAAAACTCCCAAATATGTAGCTGTTGTTAATGAGTACCCCATGACTGCCAGTGGAAAGGTGCAGAAATTTAAGCTCAGGGAAATGAGTCTGGAATATTTTCCCCAGGCTATGAAGTAATCAGGAGGTTTTTTTTGGTAATTTGCAATCCATTTTTAGATGGGTCCAATCTTGATGGGCTTAAAGGTATTATTTTTGACTGTGATGGAGTTTTGTTTGATTCAAGAGATGTAAATATCCAGTTTTACAACGAAGTCAGGAAGTTTTTTTATCTTCCCCCCATGACCGAGAGTCAGGAAGACTATGTTCATATGCATTCTGTTTCAGATTCTTTTAACCATATTCTTCCCAAAGGGTATGAAAGTGAATTTCCTAAAATAAGGGATAAGCTGGATTATTCTAAGTTACTTCGCTATATGCGTATGGAAGATGGTCTGGTAGAACTGCTGGAACTGCTTATAGCGAAAAAACTCAAAGTTGCTATAAATACCAATAGAACCAATACCATGGATCTTTTGTTATCCACTTTTGAGCTGGAAAGATTTTTCTGGCCGGTGGTAACTGCCGCTGATGTAAGCAGGCCAAAGCCTCATCCTGAGAGTCTGTTTAAAATTCTTGGACTCTGGTCTATGCAGCCAGATGATGTAGTGTTCATAGGAGACTCCATAGTTGACCAGGAAACTGCTCATGGAGCTGAAGTCCCTTTCTGGGCATATAAAAATCAAGAACTTCAGGCTAAAATGCTTGTCCCGGATTTCTGGATACTCCGGGAATATATTCGCAAAAATCTTTAGAAATAAGGCATCATTTTTTGTAGCCTTTTATATGGAGGTATGATGTTTGTCTTCAGTAACTTTTTAACCGCAATTGTCAGTGTGGCAGATACTCTGCTGAGTCTGTATTTTTGGATTGTAATCATTTCCGCTTTGCTTTCCTGGGTTAATCCTGATCCTTACAATCCCATAGTAAGGATCCTGCGTAATCTTACTGAACCTGTTTTTTATCACATTCGAAGGCTGATTCCCTTCACAAACATAGGAGGAGTTGATCTTTCTCCTGTTGTGGTCTTGATTGCCATACAGTTTACCCGTACATTCCTAATTCAGACCCTTTATCAGGTGGCCGCCCGAATGGGCTGATCACTGGGAGAACATAAAAACTCATGGCAGGTGATCTTATGGATATTTCCAAAATTGATATTCTCAATAAGAAGTTTTCATCTTCCCTTATGGGATATAGAAAACAGGATGTTGAGATGTTCCTGCATGATCTGGCTGACCATGTAGGTTCTCTCGCAGAACAAAAGATGGGACTGGAACGAAATTTAAAAGTTCTTGAAGAAAAACTGGATGAGTATAAAAGTAGAGAGGAAATTCTTCAAAGTACCCTGATTACAACGCAGAAAATGACAGACGATATAAAAGCTAACGCCCAGAAGCAGGCTAAGCTTATTGTAAAGGAATCTCAGGCCAAGGCGGAAGACGTTCTAAGGCATGCCCATAAACGCCTTGCTCAGATTCATGAAGATATTTCAGAGTTGAAAAAACAGCGGGCGCACTTTGAAATCAAGCTCAGGTCCATGATAGAATCCCACCTGAAGCTTCTTGATTCTCAGGATGAGGATAATGTGCATCTTGAAGAGGCTGAATCAAAGTTGAAATTTCTGCAGAAGGGTTAGTTTTAATTTTTTTTAATTTTTTATGGATTTTTTGGAAAAGATAGATAATTCTACATGGAGAATAAGAATTTTGGTTCAACCTGGTGCAAAAAA
>JBHEPK010000172.1:0-380 GCA_046260325.1 Desulfonatronovibrio sp. | reverse complement strand
CATCAGAAAATCACAGATTCAGTTGGAAAAGGGTCTTACCAGCAGACAGAAAAGCATTTTAATTTCAGGAGTAAATGAAGATCTGTGGAAGGTTTTCATTAAAAAATATAATCATTTCAACTAAGGAGGGCGTCATGGAGCAATATGAACTGGAGTTGATTGCCAAGTACGGGGAAAGTGATCATGAGCTTAAGAATCTCTGGGATGATCATCTATCTTATGAGAAAAAATTAGAAAAATATGAATCCAAGTCATTTTTAACACCTGTAGAAGATCAGGAAGTTAAAGAACTGAAGAAAAAGAAGCTCACTGGCAAGACCAGGATGCATACTATTCTTGATAAATATAAACAGATGGAGGTTTAAAATGGAGCTCACAGG
>JBHEPK010000171.1:0-4205 GCA_046260325.1 Desulfonatronovibrio sp. | reverse complement strand
GGACTGTTTCAATGGTAATCTTTACCTTGTATTGTTTTTCGATTTCCTTGGAAATAGCAGAGACTTTACTCAAAACATCGTCAAGCTGATAATTTGGGAGAACCCGACAATCAATATAAAATATATCTTTGCCCGGTATGGTATTTATATTGGGAACATTGCCCTCTTTTCTGGTAGGACAGAAAGTAGAGCCTGATGGACTGAAAAGCTCACTCTCATCAGGAAAATAACTATATAAATCCTGAACTTTCAACACAAAGGCTGAACTGGCCACTAAGGAGTTGATTCCCTGATCAGGACGGGAAGCATGGCATTGGCGTCCGCAAACAGTAACCTTTATCCAGAGCATACTCTTCTCAGCAACTTCAAGAAGGCTTGAATCCGGGCTTCCAAAATCAGGAACTAAAAAAAAGTCATCAGGCTTGAAAAGATCCTTTTTTTCTTCAAGAACATGAGGCAATCCGTACTTATTCCCAGTTTCTTCATCCGAAACCATTATCAGGCCCAGATTAATATCAGGCTGAACATTAAGTTCTCTAAAGGCATTGCCCGCCAGAATTGAAGAAATCATTCCCTGCTGATTATCTTCAACACCGCGTCCATAAATTAGATCATCTTCAACCCTGAGTATATATGGATCACTTTCCCAGAGTTTCAGATCCCCGGGAGGAACTATATCTATATGGGAAATAATCCAGAGGGTTCTTTTACTTTCCTTTCCTGGAATCCTCGCAATGATATTTGGGCGATACCCTCCAGCAGATCTGGAGTCAGGGGCATTTATTTCAATAATCTCATCATATCCGGACTTCTTAAGATAAGACACTAAGAAATCAGCTTTTTCCTTTTCTCCCTGTCCTCCATTGTCAGGCCCCAGAGCAGGAATAGCTGTGAGCTTCTTCTGAAGCTCAAGGACTGTGTCTCTTTGATTGGAAATATGATTCAATATATTGCTCATAAAACCCCTGCACCACTAAAAAATAATAAGTTTACTTGCGACCCTTTGCAGCTCTCTTGGAGGCCTTGAGTGGGTTAACTTTAACCTTACCAGCCTTATCTACTACAGCCTGGATATGTGTTGCAAAGTTACATGCTCCATGATCCCACTTTGCTGCTGGCTCAGGATAGCTGTTGCAGTAAACCTTTCCATCAAACTCGCTTGTTCTGTCACATCCTTCGCACTTCTCTACGATAGGATAACATTGCCCATCTTTGTATGAGCATCCATCTGAAACCATAAAGGCGCAATCAACACCTTTTTTAATTGTAACGCATTTCATTTTAATTACCTCACAAAAAATTTAAACGGCCACGCCTTGAGACATGGCCGCTTTATAATTGTTCAAGGAGAGTTTTGAGAATAACCCGGTGATTTACTAAAAAACGGATATTCTGCAAAACTTCCTTTCTAAAGGTTTAGCAGGAACTACAAGATGAACAACCGCTTGAATCAACCTTGAGACTGGAATTAATTACAAAACCTGCCTCGGTAAGGTCAACTTCAATAGGGGCCACTGTATCCATAAGATTTTTATCCACCAGAAACTGAAAACCCTTAATATCAAAAGAGTTGTCATTGTCTTTTTGCTCATCCAGAGCAAGTGCCAGTCTTGGCCCGCCTCAGCCGGCAGCCATATAGACCCTGATAGGTGACTTATCCTGGGTTTCAAAATACTTATCCAATTGTGTCTTAGCTGTATCTGTCAAATCAAACATAAATATCAATCCTCCTTATTTGAAAAAGAATACCTAAATTCCCTTTTATACTTTGTCAACCTCTACAGAATATAATTGAGCCGCCAGCATCCCCCCGAACATGAGCAGACAGCCTGCTATTTCTCTTCCCCCCATGACTTCACTCAAAATAATCCAGCCGGCCAGAACTGCAAAAACAGATTCAAGGCTTAATAAAATAGCTGCGTGCCCCGGAGGGGCCTGGCGCTGAGCTACAATCTGAAGAGTATATGCAACCCCGGCAGACATTACTCCACCATATAATATAGGTATAACACCATTCCAAAGGGCGATCACAGAAATATCTTCGAATATCAGGGCCGTTATTAAGCTCAGGACTGAGGTCACCAGAAACTGTGCAGCAGCCAATTTGACACAATCGACCTTTGCTACCAGCCATCCAATGGCCAGAACGTGCAGGGCAAAAGCCACTGCACACAAAAGTACAAGAAAATCTCCCTTTTCAATGCTCAATCCATCGCTGACACTGAGCAGATAAAGCCCTGAAACAGCCATGACTGATCCAATCCAGACACCTCTGCCTGGTTTTTGTTTCCACAAAAGACCCAAAACAGGCACAATAACTACATATAACCCTGTAATAAATCCTGCCTTGCCAGCTGTAGTGTAAACAATCCCTACCTGCTGCAGGCTGCTTCCGGCAAACAGCAAAAGACCTGAAACAAGCCCGGCTTTTACAAGAAACTTTGAGTCATATTTTTGGAAAACGTGATCAACAAGATTTTTTCTGTCTCTATACCAGATAAGCGGCAAAAGTGTCAGAGCCCCCAGGCCGAAACGCACAGCATTGTAAATAAATGGACCCATATGATCCATTCCAGCCCTTTGCGCCACAAAAGCCACCCCCCAGATAAGGGCTGTCAATAAAAGGAGGATATCTGCCTTTAAAATGCCTGGAACCTGTGTTTTCATAGCTGAGTCCTGTCATTAAACAGTAGATGAATTAGAAAAATGGGCTTTTATGCCTTTAACCACCTGCTGTCAAAGAATATAAATGCTGCGTTTGACAGCTTCTGCTGAATATCTTATAAAAAACGGTTATAACTAAACATAAGTATGCTCAATTACTGTAATCTGGATTGTCTTCAAAAAACAAGCCGGATGAAAACTATTTAATCGTCAAAATTTATAAACTTCAGGAGATAGCATGATCAAGATCAATGAAAATTTTCTCAAACTGAAATCCTCATACCTTTTTGCAGATATCGCAAAACGCATAGATAAATTTCAAAATGATAATCCAGACAAGGAAATCATCAAGCTTGGTATTGGAGACGTAACTCTTCCCCTTCCTCCTGCCTGCGTTAAAGCCATGCATGAAGCTGTGGATGAAATGGCCATTACAGACTCATTCAAAGGCTACGGACCTGAGCAGGGCTATCTGTTTCTGCGTGAAACCATTGCCAGAGAAGATTTTCAGTCCAGAGGCGCATCCATTGAGCCTGATGAAATATTCATAAGCGATGGAGCCAAGTGTGATACCGGAAACATTCAGGAAATATTTGATTCCAGGGCTGTGGTTGCGGTTCCTGACCCGGTCTATCCTGTTTACGTTGATACCAATGTAATGGCGGGCAGAACAGGTGAATCTCAGGATGGCCGCTACCAGGGTTTGGTTTATCTGGAATCAACAAAGGAAAACAACTTTATCCCCAGGCTGCCGGATAAACCTGTGGATCTTATCTATCTATGTTACCCCAACAACCCCACCGGTGCTACAATAACCAGAGAGCAGCTGTCTCAGTGGGTAAATTTCGCCAAAGATAACAAAGCATTGATCCTTTATGATGCTGCCTATGAGGCCTTTGTGCGTGATTCTGAAATTCCGCGCAGTATTTACGAGATAGAGGGAGCAAAGGAAGTGGCCATAGAGTTTCGCAGTTTTTCAAAGACAGCGGGTTTCACCGGCACAAGATGCGCATTTACTGTTGTTCCCAAAGAGTGCAGGGCCTATGATTCACAGGGTAAGG
This sequence comes from Desulfonatronovibrio sp., assembly GCA_046260325.1. Classification (GTDB taxonomy): domain Bacteria; phylum Desulfobacterota; class Desulfovibrionia; order Desulfovibrionales; family Desulfonatronovibrionaceae; genus Desulfonatronovibrio. The sequence continues at coordinate 480 of JBHEPK010000171.1, read as the reverse complement.
AAGTTCATGTTCACAGTCTCTGGAACAGAAGGCACTCCACTAAGTTCAATGGAGTTTCATATCCAGTACAAAAAGCCGCCTTTGCTGTTTACAGTCCCGAGGGGAAGACCCAGGTTCAGTCTAATATAAACAAGGCCGGAATCGTCTGCACCCCGGGTGAGGGATTTGGTCTTTGTGGAAAAGGATATATAAGAATAAGCGCATTCAACAGCCTTGAAAGTGTTGAACGGGCCATGGAAAGGATCGAGAAGGCCCTGTAAGCTGAAAACATATAGAGAGTGAAATGATTCCAATACTGAGTTCCGACCATGTATTTTATTCTTTTTCCCCTGACCCTGTACCTGCCATGCGTGTAGATCAAGGTCAGGAGTTCATCCTCAAGACTCTAGACTGCTTTTCCGGCCAGATAAAAAGTGACAATGACCTTCTGGACCGCCTTGACTGGGAAAGCGTGAACCCGGCCACCGGCCCGGTTTATAT
>JBHEPK010000170.1:0-4238 GCA_046260325.1 Desulfonatronovibrio sp. | reverse complement strand
ACATTGAACATTGAACATTGAACGTTGAACGTTGAACGAATAAGGGAGCTGATATGTTTGAATCATTAGAAAAACTACCTGTGACGGAAATGCAGTCCAGGCTGGACAGATTCAGGGCCAATGTCCGGGAATCAGGGGTAGACTGCGGCGCGGCAATGATATTTTCCCGGTTGAATATTTATTATTTTACCGGTTCCTGGGGCAATGGAACCTTATGGATTCCCATGGACGGCCAGCCGGTTTTCCTGTGCCGCAAGGGAGTTTGGCTTGGAGTCACCTCTGGAAAGGGTGGCCGGGTTCAGGTCGTATAAAGATCTGCCAGAAATTCTGAGTGAATTCGGGTTGAAGATTCCAGACAGAATCGGAGTGGAAAAGGTCGGAATAAACTGGGCCCTGGCAGACAGTCTGCAAAGAAGAATAGAAAGTGCCAGTTTCGAATCAGTTGATCAGGCCATAGCAAGGACCAGGATGATCAAAAGCCAGTGGGAAGCAGACAAAATGATTACCTGCGGCCAGCGTCACCATGAGGCTTTGTTTGGAATATTGCCTGAGCTTATTCATCCGGGCATGACTGAACGCGAGATCAGCATGAAGATCTGGGAATGCTTTTTTGATCTGGGGCATCAGGGAATGATGCGCATGCAGAACTTTGGTGAAGAAATATTTCTGGGCCATGTGGCTGCCGGAGACAGTGCCAATTATCCCAGTGTGTTTAATGGCCCGGTGGGGCTTCGAGGCGAACATCCGGCCATTACCCAGATGGGTTATGCAGGCAAGGTCTGGCAGAAAGATGAACCTCTTGTTGTTGATTGCGGCTTTTCCTTGGAAGGATACCAGACAGACAAGACTCAGGTATATTTTCCTGAAGAATGGGATGTGCCTGATGAAGTTAAAAAGGCCCATGACCTGTGTATTGACATTCAGGCTGTAGCTGCCCGGAGTCTAATTCCAGGAGCAAACCCCGGAGATCTATATGAAAAGGCACTTGATATGGCAGAAAAGGCAGGCTTTGCCGAGGGTTTTATGGGGCTTGGGGGAAACAAGGTTCCTTTTTTGGGACATGGAATTGGTCTGGCTGTAGATGAATATCCGCCTCTGGCCAAAGGGTTTAAAGACCCTTTACAGGAAAATATGTTTCTGGCTCTGGAACCCAAAATCGGAATTCCTGGTCTGGGCATGGTGGGAGTGGAGAATACTTTCAGGGTAACCCCTCAAGGCGGGGTATGCATTACTGGTGATGATTTTAATGCTGTCAGGGTGTAGGGAAGATTGTTCAAGGTTCAACGTTCAAGGTTCAATGTTCAACGTTGAAGAAAGAAAAGTTTAAGAGAGAGTAGAGATGTTCAAGGTTCAAGGTTCAAGGTTCAAGGTTCAAGGTTATAAGCATACCACCTGGGTGACCCGGGGTCCATTTAAAATACAAGAAAGTACTTAATTTTCAAAATTCAGGTTTAGTTAAATGAAAGCAATTATTTTAGCCGGCGGAAGCGGAACAAGGCTTTATCCTCTGACCAGAGGAGTGAGTAAGCAGCTTATTCCCATTTATGACAAGCCCATGGTTTATTATCCCCTGTCTGTTCTCATGCTGGCAGGAATCAGGGAAGTGCTTATTATTTCCACCCCAAGGGATATTAATCTGTTTCAGGACCTTTTGGGAGATGGAAGTGAATTAGGCATGCGGTTCAGTTATGCGGTTCAAAAAAGTCCTGATGGACTGGCCCAGGCGTTTCTCATTGGACGAGAATTTATCGGAGACGATGATGTATGCTTAGTCCTGGGGGATAATCTTTTTTACGGGCATAATCTTACAGGCCTGCTGCGCAGTTCTGTAAAAACGGTCAAGGAAGAACAAAAGTCGGTCATATTCGGATACCGGGTCAGGGATCCTGAGCGTTATGGGGTGGTGGAATTTGATGACCAGATGAATGTCACCTCCATTGAGGAGAAGCCTGAAAAACCAAAATCTGACTTTGCTGTGGTGGGGCTTTATTTTTATACCAACGAGGTTGTGGATATTGCTGCTTTAGTCAAGCCGTCCAAACGTGGTGAACTGGAAATTACATCCATCAACCAGGAATATTTAAGGCAGGAAAAGTTGAAAGTCGAGCTTTTGGGCAGGGGATATGCCTGGCTGGATACAGGAACCCATGAAAGTTTGCTTGAAGCTGGTAATTTTATTGAAGTTATCGAAAAGCGCCAGGGACTCAAGGTTGCCTGTATAGAAGAAATTGCCTATGAGATGGGGTATATAAACAAGAAACAGCTGCATGCTCTTGCCCAACCCCTGGCCAAGAATCAGTATGGCCAGTATCTTATGCATCGTATTGGTAATCTTAAGTGATGCACCGATCAATTGTTGGAAAGGAAGATTGTTCTATTATATTATTGCCAGAAAATTTTATCAAATTGTTTAGGTTGAGTTTTCCATAAAATGAATTCAGTTCTGCAATCCTTTACAGACATTTCAGTTCTTGCTGTAGTCTTTTTTCTATCCTTTTTCCTGTCTTTTGTATGTACTCCCACATCCAATAAGCTGGCAAAATTACTGGGAATTATAGACTCACCCTGTCCAAGAAAAATTCATGAAACATGTGTTCCCAGTATTGGAGGTATAGCCATGGCTGTCCCTCTTTTTCTGGTTGCAATTTTTTTCATTGAATGGGGGGCGGAAATTTTAGGTTTTTTGTCAGGGGCAATAATCGTTTTCCTGGCAGGGGTAGTTGATGATAAGGTCAATTTATCTCCCAAATACAAGCTTTTGCTGCAGATATCAGCAGTGGCATCTTTTATATTTTTTGGAGGGGTTTACCTTCAGGACTTTGGAGATGTTCTGGGGACAGGCCCTATTTTTTTTGATGCTGCAGGTCCTGTCTTGACCTTAATTGCCATGGTCGGGGTCATTAACTCTTTCAATCTCTCCGACGGTCTGGATGGACTTGCGGCTGGCATGTCTGCCATTGCATGTCTATTTTTTATCCCTTTTGCTTATGCCCAGGATAATTGGACTTACTTGATCATTCTGGTTTCTCTTTTGGGAACAATCATTGCTTTTTTGCGTTTCAACACATATCCGGCAAAGTTATTCATGGGTGATTCCGGGAGTCTTTTATTGGGATTTGTCATGGCTGCATCAGCTGTTGTATTAACTCAGACTCATGCATCCGCAAAAGGATACCAGCCGATATCCGCATTAATTATTTTGAGTCTGCCTGTAGCTGATACCCTTTATGTAATGTTCAAGCGAATACTGAGTGGCCGAAGTCCTGTGCTCCCAGACAAAATTCATCTCCATCACCGCTTAATGCGGATAGGACTGAGCCATCAGCTTACTGTCAGCAGTATTTATTGCTTTATGTTGGGAATGGGAGTTTTAGCCTGGGTTATTCGACCAATGCCTGAGTACTGGCAGTTTTATCTTATTCTAACAATATATGTTTTTTTATATTTTTTCCTGTATATGGCTGAGCAAAAGACAGTTAAAAAAAACAAAAGGCTTGGATTTAATTTACACTTGAAACCTCAAGGCAAGGTCAAGGAAAAGATACTATATTGGACTGCTGAAAAGAGTAAGATATTTTTTGTTTTTTTTATAATTTTCTTTTTGGGCGGATGTGTGTTTACTCCTGCCTTGGGCTCTACATTTAATTTTTATATTTTATTTGTACTATTGTCAGTTCTGTTTCTTTTTCCATGGAGGGGAGAAATAAGGGTGGCTGGAATAGCCCATGCTGTAATTTTCTTTGCCTTGTACTCCATGATTCTTTCCCAGAATGTAGCATACGATGATTTCTGGCATGATATTTATCTGTTTATTCTTTCTGGGTCTGCTCTAATATGGGTCTTTTTCAGAGTAATGAATACCAGACGGATCAGGGTTCTTTGGCCCGGAAGTTTTGAGATTCTCTTAATAGGCATGGCCATGGTATTCCCCATTATACTGCATTATTCAGTATTTTTGGGGTTTGATTTCAGGTGGCAGATGTGGGTTTCTTTTTTCCAGGTGTTACCTTTGTATCTATTGATCAAGGTTTATCTGCGCAGAAATCTCACAAAATTGAGATACTTTGCCCTGTTTATTTTTATTTGCCTTGTGATTCTATTAGTTTAAGGAATTGTTTTTATTCTGAGAGCTTCTAAGTAACTTAAGGCGAATAGGCAACAAATTCAGCCATTTATACTTTTGCCATACAGATTGCTTCGTTCGCTACGCTCTCTCGCAATGACAGGTGTTGCGTAAC
>JBHEPK010000017.1:16490-23158 GCA_046260325.1 Desulfonatronovibrio sp. | reverse complement strand
GTTTCAAACTGCCCTGGTGGGATGCCAAAAAGAAAAAAACGTTTCCTGATGAAAACAAGTTATTTTTCGAGAAGCTGATCAATCCTGGCTTTATTAAAACCACTGACCATAACTCCGTTTACTATAAAAACCGGCGTACCTGTCAGGCCTAAACTCTGCATCTTATTCATTTCTTCTGTAAGAACATCCATATGTCTTTCTTCGAGATCAGCAAAAACTTTTTCCGGTTCATCCTCAAAAACTCCGAATTCTTGGTTGAACATACTGATGACCTGGTGATTTCTGTTGCCCGAAAGTTCTTTCATATCTATCATATACGCAAAATCCACTACTTCTGAATAATTATCCTGACCTTTAAATTCCATCATAAGAAAAGTCAAAGCAAGAGCTCCAGAATCAGGATTAATGGGAAAATGAGCAATCTTCAGCTGATCAATTTTATCTTTCTGATCCAGAAGATAGGTGTAGCCTTGGCGGCAATATGGACAGAAAGGATCACTTAAAAACAAAACCTGGGCATCACCTGAACCTTTGAACAGCAGATCCCCCACATCAGGATCACCTTCTATTCTTTCCAGTTCGTCCAGGGCCTCTTGATGCAAAGTCAATCCTGTACTCAACTCAGCAAATGCACCATCAAGCTGAACACTTCCTGTCTCATCTACGATCAGGTTGACGTTCTGTTTCTGTCCGGTAGATGCATCTGTCAAAGAAATTTTAACAGCAAACATGGTCAGGTCTTTTCCGCTGATTTTCACATCAAATGGAATTTTCTTTTCAATGGTCATATCCTGCCTGCTGATTGAATCAGGCTCGCCTCCCCTCTCAACCACTATAGTCTGAAATCTTTTATGAACATTATCCAAAAGATCTTCTTCCTGCAGACCTGCCATGAGCATTGAAGGAAAAAATACTAATCCAGCCATTAAAAAAATTATAACTTTTTTCATTTTCTCTCCTGAAAAATTAGTTGTGGGCAAAAATTGATCTTATTCCTTTGGTCTTGAGCTATGTCTTTTGCCGGCAGACAACTCTACCTTTCTGAGCCTTATGGATTTTGGAGTAATCTCTACCAGTTCATCCTCCCGGATAAAATGAAGAGCGCGCTCAAGGGTCATGGGCAATACAGGCGACAAAACAATAGCATCATCTTTCCCGGAGGCCCTGACATTACTTAATTTTTTTTCTTTGCAGACATTTACGTTCAGATCATTTTCCCGGTTATGTTCACCAACAATCATCCCCTCATATACAGGTTCACCAGGGGAAATAAACAGATTTCCCCTGGCTTTAAGATTCGAAAGGGCGTAAGGAACAGCACTTCCAGCACGGTCAGCCACAAGAGATCCCATGAATCTTGAAGAAAATTCACCACGGAACTCCTGATATCCAATAAAGTATGAATTCATGATTCCTGTTCCTCTGGTGTCTGTAAGGAATTCATCCCTGTAACCTATGAGTCCCCTTGCAGGAATGGTAAATTCTATCCTGATGCGTCCGGAATCATGATTAACCAGATTCAGCATCCTGCCCTTTCTGAAGGATAATTTTTCAGTAACAACTCCCATAAAGGTTTCATCACAATCAATAAACAGATGCTCAATTGGTTCATGTTTTTTTCCATCAACGGTTTTAAAAATTACCTGCGGACGCCCCACGCTTAATTCGTAATTTTCCCGGCGCATGGTTTCAATGAGTATTGCCATTTGAAACTCACCGCGCCCCTTAACCAGAAAGCTGTCCCTGTCATCCGTCTCTTCAACCTGAATGGCTACATTACTCAGGGTTTCCCTGACAAGCCTATCCCAGATCTTTCTGGACTGGACATTTTTACCTTCTTTACCAGACAAGGGAGAAGTATTGATGGAAAATTTCATGGCCACTGTGGGTTCATCAACAGTAATTCTTTTCAAAGGAATAGGACTTTCTTTGGTGCAGATAGTATCACCTATATGGACATCCTCGATTCCTGAAATTACGGCAATATCTCCAGGTAAAACCTCTTCAATTTCTTTAAGTTCCAGCCCAATATAAGTCTGAAGTTTAGTAACTCTGAGCAGATCATGCTTGTCATCAGGACCTAAACGTACAAGTTGATCACTTTGTCTGGCTTTTCCATTAAACACTTTCCCTACAGCAAGTCTGCCCATATAATCAGAGTAACCAAGATCAGAAACGAGCATCTGGAAAGGTTTTTCTGGATCAAAAGAAGGACCTGGGACATTTTCAATTACTGTATCAAAAAGAATATTAAGATTATCACTTTCTTCATCAAGGGATCTTTTGGCAATTCCATTGACAGCAACAGCATAAATTACTGGAAAGTCCAGTTGATCCTCAGTAGCATCAAGATCAATAAAAAGATCATAGACCTCATCAAGGACTTCTTTTACCCGAGCGTCTTTGCGGTCAATTTTATTGATGAGCACTATGATTTTCAGACCAGCCTCAAGGGTCTTTTTTAAAACAAATCTCGTTTGAGGAAGAGGTCCCTCTGAAGAATCAACCAGCAGAACAGCACCATCAGCCATGGACAGGGAGCGTTCAACTTCTCCTCCAAAATCCGCATGGCCGGGAGTGTCAATAATATTTATTTTGACACCCTTCCACATTACCGCGCAATTTTTGGCAGCAATGGTAATTCCCCTTTCCCTTTCCAGATCCATGGAATCCATGATCCTTTCCTCAACCTCAAGCCCTTCTCGAAACACTCCGCTTTGCTTAAACATGGCATCTACAAGAGTGGTTTTGCCATGGTCAACATGAGCAATAATAGCAATATTGCGAATAAGTTCATTCTTTTCTAAATTTTTCATTTGCGCCCACTGGGTTTAATTGTTTATGAATCAAGCACATTCAGCATGGAATTGGCTTAATTGACTGTTGAAAATCTTAAGTTAACTACATCATTACAAAATAGCCAATTATCATAAACTTCTCATGCTGCAATAGCAATTATTTTGTAACATCGTTAAAATTTTTATCCCGGCCAACCTTCTCTTTTACTGAAACAACCTTTTATGATAGTGACCACAGCAGAAATTGAACCAGAGTTCAGGTTAGCAGATTGTTGAAAAAGTCCTTACCCAGCAGACTGTTAAACATGGAACATTACCAGCAATATCATTCTTCCCCGAAGAGTTTTAAATGAAAATTTTCTACATCCTTATGATTGCTTCTGTACTTATATTGTACCAGTTCTCAATATTGTCTGCAGAAACGGCTGAGTCCACGGGCAACCATGAAAAAATCCAGGAACTTGCCCAGAGCATGGATGAAATGGCGAGACATGAAGCTGGACTAAGAGATCAGCTGACCTCAAGAATAATGAGAATTGAGGAAGATCTGGAAACCATGAGGCAAACGCTCACTGAAAATATGTCTGAAATGGAACGTACACACTCACAGGAACTGACCCTGATCAGAGAATATCATGAAATTTTAAACTCTGAAATTGATGCCATTAAAAAAACAACCAGCCTGAACCAGGAGCAAGTCAATAAACTAAGCTCAAACCTGAACAAACTTGAACAGGAGCTTGATACTTTCAACTCCTTTCAAAATAATTTTCCCCAGGAAATCCAGACACAACTTGAAAACAGCTTAAATGAAATTGACAAAAAAATATCAGAAATTTCATCCTGGATTCAAAATCAGGATTCAAAAATTAACAGTTTGGAATCCATTGAAGGACGTATCTCTGAAACATCATCTGATTTTTCCCGCTTAGAAAATATAACCACTCAATTATCTCAGAAAATTGAAGAGATCCAGGAAGATCAGGAAAAAATAATTGAGCAAACTCAAGAAGGTCTAAAAGAGAAGGTAAAAAAATTATCTCTTGAAATTGACTCCTGGGACGATGGCATAATGCAATGCCTTAACATATCTCAGGAAAAAATCCAAAAACTTGAAGAAAAGATTAGACAAAGAGAACAAAACATTGGCATAGCCATTCTTGCCACAGGATTTTTGGCCCTTGCAGGGGTAGTTTTCAGCATGCTCTCACTTGTAAAAGCAAGAAAATTCAGAAAGATAAACTTCCAGACCATGGAAGAGCTGAAAAATAAAATCAGCGAACAGGGAGCCGTCTTAGATACAAAACTTGTGGAGCTTCTGGAAAAGCAGATACCATTAATCCCGGATCCTCAAAAAAGCCCGGATTCTTCTCAAGATGATGGTCAAAGCATTGACCATACTCTGGCTCTGATAATGGGAGAGGAAATATTCAGGATAATGAAACGTAAAAATGAGCTTTCCAAAGATTCACAAGCCTTTGAGCATCTCAAAGTTTCACTGAGAAGAATGTGGACCGCTTTCAAGGAAAAGGGATACGAATTAATTGACCTGGAAAATAAACCGTATCATGAGGACATGGAGATTCAGGCAGAATTATTTCTGACTCATGAACTTTTACCTGGAGAGCAAATAATATCCAGAGTCATCAGGCCACAGATAAAATACAAAGGGAAAATAATACAAAAAGGTGAAGTTGAGGTTCTTGTAGGTGAGTAGCTGTATTGGCGGACTTCAGATCAAAAAAACAACTTCAGGAATATACCTGACTTATGTATAGAAACATCTATTGCCCGGTTCAGCATAAATTATCAGGGAGTTATTACACAACACCGGCAAGATGCGTCAGGACCTGTAAAAAATTCCCATGCCAGGCCTTTACCCAGGATCAAATTACAGAATATATTAACCAGGGTTATTTGATTAAAACATTTGCCGGATTCAAAATAAGGAGAGAAAAAATGTATCTTTTCAAAAAAAACGACGGAACCATTGTTGAAGCACCTGAATCTTTTGATCAGCAGAACCCCGGCTGGGAAATTTTACAGGATGTGGAAGAAGTGCTGGTTGTAAGCAAGATCCTTGTTCCGCAAATAAAGCTTGTTCCTAAGCCTGCTCAACCTGCCCCAAAGGAAAAAGAACCGAAATCAAAAACAACTAAAAATAAGTAGAATGACTCTTTCAACACGCTGATAAGTATTGAGATTCTGCTGATTTCAATATTTTATTAAGCCCTGTTAGATAATTGCGCTTACTAATTGATTTTTAAAAAGACTGCGCATCTGAAAATGCTTTGAAGATATTGATGGCTGCAAATCTTTTATTGACATTAAAGCGCTTTTTAAACTATGTATTAATATGTTTTACATAAGCGGATAACAATTTTTTTCCATAATCTTTACAAGAGGTTTGATAAAAACAATGGACCTTCCGAGTAGTAGTTTTACAAAAATTATTCAAAACTTTCGCTCACTTTTTACAATTGGTGCTTTAACCAGTCTGCCTGTGTGGCCGGCCTCTAAGACTGAATCAATTCCGACTTAAAATTGATCAAGTCTGCCTTTGCCGTTACACATGTCAGGCAAAGGAGACGGATCATGATCGACAAAATCCTCCTTGAAGAACAAGACTTCATCAACGCTGCCCTTTCCGGTGAAAATTCCAGTCGCAAACTTCTCATAAATAAACTTAATCAATATTTTGATTCCGGCAGTCATGAACTTATTCGTGACTTCTTTATGCGTCTACACCCAGCTGACGCAGCCCAGGTTCTTGAATTCTTTTATCCTGATAAAGCCTGTACGTTCATTAAAAAACTCAACATAGAAGATCAGGCTAAAATATTTAACTACCTTCCGGCTGGATTTGAAGCAAAAATGGCTAAAGTCCTGGGTAGAAAAGAGCTTGCAAAAATTGTCAGCGCCATGTCCCATGATGAACGTGCGGATCTTTTTAACAAACTTACCCCGGAACAACAGGAAGAAATACTGCCGGCTCTTGCCCAGGCAGAACGTGAAGACATCAGAAAACTTTCATCATATCCAGAAGATACCGCAGGGTCGGTAATGACCTCGGATTACAGCGCACTGCAGCCTGATATTACTGCCAAACAGGCTATTGAAAAGCTGCGAATGGAAGCCCCTGACAAGGAAACCATCTATCAGTCCTTTATCATCAATGAAGACAGACAACTTCTCGGAGTGGTTTCTCTTAGAGAACTTCTTGTGGCTTCACCAGGAGTTAAGGTCAAAGAAATCATGAATACTCAGCCCATTTTCGGCAGAGCTCAGGATGAAGCAGAAGACATAGCCGATACCATGGCCAAATATGATTTGATGGCTATGCCTATCATCAATGGAAATGATAAACTTGTGGGTATTGTTACTTTTGATGATGTGCATGACATTATTGAAGAGGAAGCAACTGAAGACTTTCATAAAATGGGCTCCATATCCGGGCACGGCGAAAGTTTATCCGGAATGAATTTTCTTAATGTCAGTTCCTGGGTACTTATTCAAAAACGCCTGCCATGGCTTTTGACTCTGGTATTTGTAAACCTTTTGTCAGGCGCAGGCATTGCTTTTTTTGAAGATACTATTCAGGCAGTGGTTGCCCTGGTATTCTTCCTGCCGCTTCTCATAGCCAGCGGTGGGAATGCAGGAGCCCAGTCCGCTACCCTTATGGTCAGAGCCATTGCCACAGGAGATGTCCAGGCTAAAGACTGGGTGAGACTGCTGGGACGTGAAGTGGGAATAGCCATGATCCTCGGAATTGGTATGGCTGTGGCGGTATCTTTCATTGGAGTATTCAGAGCAGGCCCTGAAGTTGCTGTAGTGGTAGCTTTAACCATGATGGCTGTTGTCCTTTTCGGC
>JBHEPK010000017.1:4653-16480 GCA_046260325.1 Desulfonatronovibrio sp. | reverse complement strand
GTCTTGTGGGTTGCCTTCTTCCTTTTATTTTGACCAAATTCAAGATGGATCCTGCCACAGCAAGTGCTCCTCTGATAACTTCCATTGCTGACGTTGGAGGAATCTTTATTTACTTTGGAATTGCAACCTGGATACTGGAAGTACACCCTGTCGCTTTAGGCTAATTCTTGTCCATACGAAAAAAATACGTAGCAAAGGTTTGACAAAAAAACATAACTTAGTGCATAATAATATGATACGGTAAGGGATAGTTGAGTTGAATCAACAATTAAACGCAATACTTTTCAGGAGGTATGATTATGTTCGGAAAAAAATTCTTTATTACTCTCGCGGTTGTCATGGGCTTGGCAATGTCCGCTCCTCAAGTTCAGGCTAAACAGGACATCCTGTTCGGTGGAGCTTCAATCACTGGTGTTTATTATCAGGTTGCTCTGCAGATCAGCAACATGATGAACAAGCACGAAGGCAAAAAATATAACTATATCGGACGTCCCACAGGCGGATCAGTATTTAACATCAATGCTATTGAACGTGGCGCATTTGATTTTGGTGTGGCCCAGTCAGACAGAAACTGGCAGGCATACAATGGAACAGCTGACTGGGAAGGAAAACCCGTTAAAAATCTTCGAAGCGTTTTCAGCATGCATCCTGAAACAGTAATGCTCGTTACCCGCAAAGACACCGGCATCAAAAAGGTTGATGATATTGAAGGCAAGAGAATAAATATCGGTAATCCCGGATCAGGACAGCGTGGAAACGCCATGGATGTTCTGGAAATTTACGGCCTTGACTATAATAGTGATTTTAATGCTGAAGGACTGCAGCAGCATGAAGCTTCAAGAGCACTGGTAGACCGCAACATTGATGCTTTCTTTTATACTGTGGGCAATCCAAGCGCAGCAATTGAAGAACCCGCAACTTCCGTTGATATCAACATGGTTCCCATTAATTCACCTGGAATTAAGAAAATGGTTGAAGAAAAGCCTTACTACATTATGACCAGTATTCCAGCGGGCACATATCGCGGTGTGGATAATGATGTTGAAACCTATGCTGTTACAGCCACTGTTGTTACAAATGAAGACGTATCAGAAGAGGTAGTATACGATATGGTTAAAACAGTTTTTGAAAACCTTGATGAACTCAAAAATTCTCACGCTGCTTTCCGAAACCTGAAAGTAGAAGAAATGCTTCAGGGTATTTCTGCTCCTCTCCATCCTGGAGCTGCTAAATATTATAAAGAAAAAGGCTGGATGTAGCATTTAAAACCGGTGTCCGGATTATTCCGGGCACCGGTTTTTCCTTTAGCATGCAACTTAAGGGTTGGACATATCAAGCCGACTCTTAATTCGCAGACTAAACCTGATCAGAGCTTAACTGGAAAATTTTCAACATCCTGCTAAATAGTTTCCATCCGGAAAAGTCTTTCTTTCCGGATGCTGAAATTGTCGGTTTTCTTTTCGGAAACTAAATACCGGCCGTTCGTCTCATAACCTCCATCTGATTGAGATAAACTATGAAAGAAGACACCAAATCTATTCAAGAAAAACCTGAATCAGACACTGACAGGAACACTACCATCAAGGAGGCGGCTGAAGACATCGTAATGATGACTGAAGCAGGTGCCAGAGAACCCAAAAATATAATTATTAAGTCCCTGATCATACTGATATGTCTGGCCTGGTCCGGCTATCAGCTTATGATTGCCTATGACCCCATCAATTCTCATATTGCCAGGGCATGGCATCTGGCTTTTGCCATTACCCTGGCTTTTTTATCCTACCCGGCATACAAGCAGCAGAGCCCTCCCATCTGGGTAAGCTGGACATCCAAGGTTATTCCTTCCTTTGCCCGCAAATCCAACAGAAGATATATACCCTTTTATGATTTCATCTTTGCAGCCATGGGAGCAATGGCTGCCCTTTATATCTGGTGGGATTACGACAACCTTGTCTTCAGGCAGGGATTGCCCAACACTATGGACATTGTAATGGGAATAATCCTGATTATCCTGCTGCTGGAAGCAGCAAGGAGATCTCTGGGACCAGCCCTGGCCATCCTGGGCATGATTTTCCTTTCTTATAATTTCATAGGTCCTTATCTGCCTGAAGTAATTCGACACCGCGGCCTGCCCATGGACTTCATCATAAGCGATATGTATCTGAGCACAACAGGCATATTTGGTGTTCCTCTCGGAGTTTCCACAGATTTTGTCTTTCTCTTTGTCCTTTTTGGGGCCTTACTGGATAAAGCCGGTGGAGGAAAATATTTTATAGATGTAGCCTTTTCAGCCTTGGGAAACTATAAAGGCGGCCCTGCAAAAGCAGCTGTTCTGGCTTCAGGACTTACAGGTATGGTTTCAGGGTCCTCCATTGCCAACACCGTAACCACGGGAACCTTTACCATTCCATTGATGAAAAAAGTGGGATTCCCTTCCTACAAGGCAGCTGCTGTTGAAGTGGCATCATCAACCAATGGACAGCTGATGCCTCCTATTATGGGTGCAGCTGCATTTATCATGGCAGAAATAATAGGAATGCCCTATTTAGATATAATCAGGGCGGCTCTCATACCAGCTTTACTTTCATACCTTACCCTGTTTTATGTAGTTCACCTTGAATCCCTTAAAATGGGACTCAAGGCAATTCCCAAAGAAGAACTTCCCAAATTTTTAAAAACCCTGCTTCGGGGCTGCCATTTCATAATTCCCCTGGGTTTTCTGATTTTTTATCTTGTAGTTATGAGACGTTCGCCTATCGCATCAGCCATGATGGCCATCCAGTCCCTTATGGTTATTATGATCGTCCAAAGACCTATCATTGCCTTTTTAAGCCTTGGCATGCACAAAAAAGCCGGGACTCTCGACCCTGACATCAATCTGCCCCATTACCTGTTCAAAGCCTTTTTACAAGGCATTAATGATATCTGGGCAGGACTGATAAGCGGGGCCAGAAACATGATCTCCGTGGGAGTTGCAACAGCAACCGCTGGAATAATTGTCGGTGTTGTCACAATTACCGGACTTGTGGGAAGATTCATCACCGTCATTGATACCCTGGCCATGGGAAATGTATCGCTCATGCTTATCTTAACAGCAATAACCAGTTTGATCCTTGGTATGGGAATGCCTACCACAGCAAACTACATTATCATGGCAACCCTTACTGCCCCGGTTATTGTTCATCTCGGAGCTGATGCCGGACTTGTCTTTCCTTTAATCGCGGCCCATCTCTTTGTCTTTTATTTTGGTATCCTGGCAGATGACACTCCTCCTGTAGGTCTCGCAGCCTATGCTGGAGCAGCCATTGCCAGAACTGACCCCATCAAGACAGGTATTCAGGGTTTCACCTATGACCTGCGTACGGCTATTCTTCCTTTTATCTTTCTTTTCAATATAGAGCTATTGATGATGAGCGGAGTAACTGAAGCTGGGAAACCAATTTGGATTGACAATTACTTCTATATAGGTTGGATTTTCTTTTCCGGTCTTATAGCCATGTTTTCCTTTGCTTCGGCCCTGCAGGGCTTTCTGGCAACAAAATGCTCATGGCTCATAAGACTTGTTCTTTTGCTTAACTGCGTAACCGTTTTAAGACCAGGAGTATTTGAAGACTTCCTTCCCTTAGGCAGATTAGGTTTACAGATCCTTGGCGTGATAGTATTTTTCAGTATATTCTTTTATCAGAAATTCAGAACACAAAAACAGAAGTTACTTTTTAGAAAAAGTTAGATTTTGGAGGAAAACTAAATGTTCAAACACATCCTGATTCCCATTGACCTGCAAGAAGAAGATGAACGGCCCCGTACCCTGGCTTTGCACAAAGCCATTGAACTTTGCCGTGCATACGATGCACAGCTTCACGTACTTACAGTAGTTCCAGATGTAGGCATGCCCATTGTGGGTTATTATTTTCCCACAGAGACAGAGGACAGCATAGTACAGGAATCTGAGAAATTTCTGCACGAGCTGGTAAATAAGAACATACCCGAAGACATAAATGTTCAGCACCTGGTTGCCCAGGGTACAGTTTATAAACGCATCCTGAAAATGGCAGATAAAATTAATGCTGATCTTATTATCATGCCTGCTCAGCAGATGAAGATACAAGACTTTCTTATTGGCTCCAATGCATCCAGAGTTGTACGTTATGCAAAATGCTCAGTGCTTGTGGTACGTACAGATTTTGATGATCAGTTTGTCTGTGTAAGTTGTGTAAAATAATACCATCAGATTCTTCAAGATTCCTGTTTTATCAGGACCAGGACTATAAAATAAAAAAGCTCCCCAACTATCAAGTCAGGGAGCTTTTTTATTTTAAGTAAAAAGAACCGTTTCCGGATGAAAACTAATTAAGCGTAGTGTAAACATTGGGTTCAGGAATATCCTTATCGTCTTTTTTATCTCCATTAATTTGAGATCTTAAAGCCTTTCTGTCATATGGAAGCGAATAATCAGCAGCAGCCATGGTCAACCCATCTGCAACCTGGAGAATCTTTGCGTTTACATAAATCTGATCATATACAACTGAATATGTACCTACAAGTATCCAGCAAGCCTGCTTATCCCTTGCAATTTGCTCAATCTTTCTTGAAAGGGCAAACTCACCCTCATACTGCCTTACAAGCAGAGTGTCGGTGCGCAGCCTGAGATCAATTATCTCATGACCCCCATGGATAAGCCTTGTAGCCATCTGCTGGGGAATTATTCTGCCCAGGGCACTGGTTTCAGAAAGATTATCAAGATTTACAAATGTAGTAAGAATAATCCCGGACCCCCTCACCTGTCTTGCAGCCAGGATATTCAGCAGATCATCTCCTGCCCTGTAGTTGGCGTTGATTATTTCTACTCGAGGAGGAGGAACATTTTTCCCATTAAATTTCTGACTCCCAGGCCCGACAGCAGAACTGCATCCTACTGATAATACGACAATAAATATTAATATTCCCATTTTCATAAGGTTCATAAAAGACCTCCTGGAAATTAATTTAGCAATCCTCATGCCACATATCTAAATAGTTTCTATCCATTGATCCAATCTGATCTTACTCTCTCATGTCCAGGGATTTTAATCTTTGAATAATATTTTTCATCTAAGTAACTCGAACCGTTTTAGCATTAAATTCAGAATATTATGGTTTTGCCATACAGATTGCCGCGCTGAGGTAATTAAAAGTTACTCGAAGGTTTGGTCCCGAGTGGGCCCGGGCGAGACGCTTATAACAAAATTGACATAAAATTGTCACACAGCCCATCTATACTTGAGAGCTCAAATATGCCATCTTGTTATCAGTCAACATCATACATGGAGGCATAGCATGAGCGAAAAAATCAATATCCTTTTCCTGTGTACCGGCAACTCCTGCCGAAGCCAGATGGCCGAAGCCTGGACCAGAAAAATCCATGGCAACAAATTTAACCCGTATTCTGCAGGAGTAGTTAAAACCAAGGTTGATCCAAGGGCCATCAAGGTCATGGCTGAAGAAGATCTTGATATCTCCGGTCACTCATCAAAGCTTGTGGAAGAACTTCCTTCTGTTGAATTTCAGTATGTAATCACCTTGTGTGGACATGCCAAAGAAAGCTGCCCGTTCTTTCCCGGCTCCGTAAAAAAAATCCACATGGGATTTGATGATCCTCCATCTTTGGCTCAGAATGCCCCCAGCGAAGAACAAGCCCTGGTTCATTACCGCAGAGTCAGGGATGAAATCAAAAAATTTATTTCAGAACTGCCCCAATTTCTTGAAAACAATTAAAAACTTAAGAGCTTTACAATGAGCATAAACAAGACAAAATTTCAGCATGTTATGACTGATGAACAAACTGCTGAATTTTTGCGCCAATTAGCTTCAGGCATAGAACACGGTCAACTGGAACTGAATGGCAACCCTTTTGAATGGTCTGAAATCCAGAAAATAAAGATTTCATTCAAAAATCAGGCAAGTCAGGTAATGGTCAAGACTCGGGTCAAAAGCAATGACTTATCTGATTTTGAACTGGATTTTGATGGGGATGAGCTCGATCAGATTGAATCTGATCAGGAAGATTCAGGCTTAAAAATTGAGAATAATGACAAAAAACCATCTTACAAGAGCCTGAAAAAAAAGATGAAAAGACGCCTTAAGACTGTTCATCAGGCCATCACCAGCAGCCAGCTTCCTGCTGAACAAGAAATGATGGCCTTTGCTTCTGAATGCCAATTGATGACTTCCTATCCAGGTTATGGTGATGAATATTATCAGGCCTTTATGGTTACTGTTGAAGAGATGGTAGACTCATATAAGCGCAAGGACATGGCAAAGTTAGAGGGCAATTTCCAGGAGTTGATCAAATTCATGAAAGACTGCCATGACCGTTACAAATAAAAAGATATTATGTTCACCACATTTTTTTTAATTTTTAGTACAGCCAGCATTCTCAAAGCATGGTGAATAATTACATAACATGAAGAACAATTACAAACTTACAGGATAATCATATGTCACCCAAAGCAACAAATATGGAACTGATAAAATCGGATGACAAAATTAATAAACTTGACCCGGAAAAAGTAACTGAAGAAATAACTGAGTCTGACCACAAGGCATTTGCAGAAATCACCAGGCTCGATCTGAATCAGAAACAGATTGAGCAGATAATAACCCCCATTGAAGTTATGCCAAGACAGAAATCAGTTCTCGCTGTTCACTGGCATCCAGAACATATTCCCATGGAACTTATCCAAAAGCGCATAGAGGCAACTTTTCCCAATAAACAAAATGAGCTTATAATCCCCACCCAGCACAATCAGATTATGACTTATGACAACCAGTACTCAGGAGTGGAGGTAGACTGCTACTCCAGAGGATTTCAACGCAAGGTCCAGCTTCTGCTTCATTTTAAATCAGAAAACCTGGAAAATGCCGATGTTCTCAAGTCCATGCTGGCCCACACCTTTGAATATCGCTCCAGCCAGCTTTTTGAACTTCTGGATACCCTCATAGATTCCCAATGGGAAGATTACAGACAGCTTGCTGCTGAAGGCACAGGAGTTGGTGAAAACGTCATTAACTTTGCCAGGATTCAATCTAACAAGCTCCGTAAGCACTTAGAGGCTAATGAACCAGATATCAGCAGGAACATTATCAAAAACAGGCTCATTAAGGATTACATAGATGCCCTGCGCTCGGTTTATCCTGATAATTTTATCAACCGGGTCCAGGTTTTTATCAAATCCGTCAAAAAAATTGTAAAACAAAATTTCAGTCTGACTTATTTTTACCGTACATCCGAGATAATTGAAGAAGTGAGGCAGATCGGCGGCGGCATAATTGTTCCTCACCCTGAACAGTTCTGGCCCATACTTTTATGCGACTATGACATAGACGGCTACGAAGTCTGGAACCCTCAGTCTCAAGAATATACTGAATTTCTGGTTAATGTTATCAATCGCCAGAATAAATCCAGGGGAAAAGACCGGAAAAAACTTCTTCTCTTTATGGGAGATGATACGCATCTGTCTGAAAAGGTTAAAGACCCCACCAAGATCGAAGCATCAAAATATTACCGCGACATTGGTGTGCAACCGGCCTGGGATGACCTGTCCATAAGAAAGTCACTGATTATTGGAGGGTTCAGCAGGGAAAAAATGATTGAAAAATACAAATCAAGGCTTAATGCCTGAGGTTATTTTATATGATGGAAGACAAAAAAATTGTCATGGAATCTCTCCAGGACAGGGAAAGTATCTGCAAATATCTTCAAGTCCTGAAACAGGGTTTTGAACAGGGTCAAATAAATTTCTCAGACCATGAAAATAAAATTATGCTGGAGCCCCATGGGCTTATAAAGTTTGAAATAAAATCGAAGATTAAGGATGGAGAAGTCAAGCTTTCTTTGCGTTTCCGGTGGGAAGAAAAAGAAGATGATAAAAACGAAAATGAATCTCCCCTTGAAAATTCAGAAGATTCCCGGGAAAATTAAATGCAATATTTTAAAGACCTGGAAGAAAAAATCCATTTCATGATTCTGGAAGTAACAAGACAATTGGAAAATACCCAGAAAATAATTGATGAGCCTGAATCTGAACTGGTCGAAAAGGTCAAATCCAGGGATGACCATATTGATAATTACAAAGCAGTTATAGAAAATATCTGTTTTTCAAGAATTCACGGTGTTGAAAATCTTCATAAACAAAGAGTTGATTTTATACGCGCTGTGAACATTATCAGTAATAACCTTGAAAGGATAAGTGATTACGCGGTCAATATAGTGGGACAATTAAGCTACCTTGTTAATGTCGACATTATTAAAGATTATAAATACCACCAATTCTTTAAGCATATGCTCATCTCTCTTGAAAAAATTGTTCCTGCCCTTTTTGAGCGTAACCTGAACCTGGCCTTAGAAATTTCCAAGGCTGAATTCATCATTGATAAACTCTATAAAGTCTATTTTGACATAATCATTGAAGAGCTGGATTATCATAAAAATAAACATGATCTGGTAACATGTCTTTTTATATTCAGGTATCTGGAAAGAATGGGGGATTCCCTGCTCAATATTGGTGAAGCCATTATATTTTCTGTTTTTGGTGAAAAACTTAAAATTCATCAGTATCAGGCCCTCAAAGAAAGCCTTGACTCCTTGAATAATGACATCCCCATTGACGAAATTGACTTTGAATCCATATGGGAATCCCGCTCAGGATGCCGCATTGGAAAAATTCTGGATCCAGGCAAAAGAGGAGGACAGGGAGTAATCTTCAAAGAAGGCAAGCTTAAAAAAATTGCCAAAGAAAAAGAAAATATTGAAACATGGCATGAAATTTTTCCAAGCCTTGTACCCAAGATATACAGTTATAATCAGACTAAAGGCAATGCTTCCATGCTTCTGGAGTTTCTTCAGGGCTGTTCCTTTCAGGAAACTTTATCTATAGAAGACAGGGATATACAGGAAAACGCCATGTTCCTGCTAAAAGAAACCTTAAGCCTGATCTGGGAAAAAACACTTCGCAAAGAGCCTGTAAATGCCAGATTCATTTCCCAGCTTCAAACCAGGGTGGATGATGTGCTCATGATTCATCCTGAATTTAATTTTTCAGAAACAAGAATAGGTTCACTTCTAAATCCCTCCCTAAGTTCTGTTATCAAAATCCTCACTGACATTGAAATAAAAATAAATGCCCCTTTTTCCATGTTTATTCATGGAGATTTTAATTCCAATAATATCATCTGTAACCAGAAAGATCAGCAGATATACTTTATTGATATGCATAGATCCTGCTATGGCGACTATGTACAGGATATCTCCGTATTTCTTGTTTCCAATTTTCGTCAGCCTAATTTTGATCCCCAGTTCAGAGCCAATATAAACAAACTCAATGACGATTTTTATGATTTTGCCAGGGAATTTGCCAGAGAAACCGGTGATACCCTCTTCAAACCAAGGCTGGCCCTGGGTCTGATCAGGTCTTTTTTTACTTCAACAAGGTTTGAACTTAATAGAGAATTCGCAGGAAGCATGTACCAGCGATCTGTGTATCTATCAGAAAAAATAATCGCTCATAACGGCAAACCCTGGGAAGAGTTTGACTTTCCAACAGATGTATTCAGATATACAATTTTTTAGCTTTTCACCAATCTGCAATTATTAACGGGAAAATTTATGAAAGATTTTAAAATAGCAGTTATTGGCAATCCAGGCAGCTGGTCTACAGAAAAATTGGCTGATGCCATTGAGAAAAAGACAGGTTTCCGGTGTGTAGTTGAGATGTCAAAGGTAACCATGGACTTTGACAACAGGACTCTTTTCCATGGAGATGTTGATCTTGCATCACTGGACGCCTTAGTTATCAAAAAAATTGGGCCGGTTTATTCACCAGACATGTTCAACAGGCTGGAAATCCTTCGCTTTTTCTGTAAAATCGGGATACCGGTTTATTCACGTCCTCAGCGAATAATGGCCGCTGTCAACAGGTTAAGCTGTACTGTAACCCTGCAGAAAGGCGATATCCCCATGCCGCCGACCGTCATTACTGAAGATATTGACCAGGCGTGCAATGCTGTGAAACGTTTTGGCAGATCTATTTTAAAGCCGCTTTATTCAAGCAAAGCTCGTGGCATGCAGGTAGTTGAAGACGGAAAATACTGTCGTTCGAATATTGAAGAATTCAAGGAATCCGGCAACACCACAATGTATATCCAGAAAATGATTGATATCCCGGGCAAAGACCTGGGGGTAGCATTTCTTGGAGGAAAATATATTGGAACTTATGCCAGATGCCAGGGGGCATCATGGAATACCTGTACTTCAAGTGGAGGCAAATACCAGCCTTTCCATCCCTCTGCTGAAATAATTGACCTGGCCAGAAGAGCCCAGGACCTTTTTAAACTCGATTTTACCTGCGTGGACGTGGTTGAAACTGAAGATGGCCCGATGATATTTGAGGTCTCGGCCTTTGGAGGATTCAGAGGACTTGTCAATGCCTGCAACGTTGATGCAGCCAGCCTTTATGCTGACTATGTCATGGATGACCTTGAGTCTTGAATATACTTATATAAGACGGTGCTGAATGCCCATACAGAAAATCAAATTATCACGGGGTGTAAACATACCTGACCAGCTGAGACTCAGCAGGTATGCCAAAACACCTGAATTAGGCCCAAGAATACTTTTCTTCAGCGGTGGTACCGCCCTCAACCCATTAAGCAAGGCCATTGTAAAATATACTCACAACTCCATCCACATCGTCACACCATTTGACTCAGGCGGCAGTTCCGCCAAACTTCGTCAGACCTTTAACATGCCTGCTGTTGGAGACATGAGAAGCAGACTCATGGCCCTGGCCGACCAGAGCGTTAAAGGCAATCCTGAAATTCGCAATCTCTTTGCCTACCGGCTTCCAAAGGATCAGGAAAAAGATATTCTTTTGAAAAAGCTTGAATCCATGGCCTCGGGTAAAAATTCACTGATACGCAAAGTACACGATCCCATGCGCAAGATCATCCGCAATCATC
Source organism: Desulfonatronovibrio sp. (assembly GCA_046260325.1). GTDB lineage: Bacteria > Desulfobacterota > Desulfovibrionia > Desulfovibrionales > Desulfonatronovibrionaceae > Desulfonatronovibrio. Next base: position 5,485 of record JBHEPK010000017.1, on the reverse strand, counting down.
TGAGCCTCTTTATAAAAAAAATGCCCGCTGATTTTGATCTTAAAGGAGCAAGTATTGGCAATCTCATCCTTGCCTCGGGCTACTTTGCCAATGATAGACATATTGATCCGGTGATCTTTATCTTTTCCAAACTGGCTGAAGTCCGGGGTACTGTGCGGCCTGTGGTCAATAACCCCCTTCATTTAATCGCAAGACTTGAAGATAAGAGTCTGGTTAAAGGCCAGCATATGCTTACAGGCAAAGAAACAACTCCTATCCAGTCCAGGGTCAGTGAAATTTTTCTTAGTAAAAGTTTAGACAAACCTGAACCCCATATTATTAAGATTAAAAATAAAATTAAAAGACTGATTCAAAATGCCGAGCTTATCTGTTATCCCATGGGCAGTTTCTATTCGAGCATTATAGCTAATATTCTTCCCCAGGGAATTGGCTCATCCATTGCCGAAAACCTATGTCCAAAAATATTCATTCCAAACACAGGCTTTGATCCTGAACAGACAGGTACATCATTGGATCAGCGGGTAGAAATCTTACTGAGTTACCTGAAAAAAAGCTGCTTAAAAGATGAACCCGCATCAAAACTTCTTGATCTTATTCTTTTGGATAATGACCATTCACTGTATCAGGGAGGAGTAAATATTGAAAAAATCAAGAAAATGGGGATTGAAGTTCTGCAAATGCCCTTGACCATAAAAGAACAGAAACCATATCTTAATAACCAGCTTTTGGTAGAAGCGATCGCATCCATTGCTTGACAGGCTGTTGAAAAGCTTCCAATTGCTGTGTCGCTGCAAAAAATTCAAACTCTTACGTATCCTGAATACTCCGCGAC
>JBHEPK010000017.1:0-4643 GCA_046260325.1 Desulfonatronovibrio sp. | reverse complement strand
TATCACTTAACAGCCTGTCTGATAATGACTTTTCAACACGGTGTTGAGAAAAACCTTTAAAGGAGAATAACTATGAGTAAAAATGAATTGAAAATCAAAGGAGCTATGGAAAAAGATATCGTTATTTCAAGGCTTGAAGAAATTCTTTCAGCCATGAAACAGGGATATGTATCCATTGAGGACAAAGAAGGAAATGTCACCCTCAGTCCTGGTGAGTTTATTGAGATGGAACTTAAGGTAAAATCCAAAAAGGAAAAAGAAAAGATTGAAATTGAATTGAGCTGGCGCTCAGACAGGGAAGCAGCCAAGATCAAACCTTTGGATTTTGAAATTTCAACTCAGATAAATAATCCTCAAGAACCAGTTGAAGCAATTGAGCAAAAAGAAAATATTCTGGATAATCTTGAGTCTGATGAGGAAAGGAAAATGACTCCTGCTTCCTCAGCACCGACTATTGTGGCAGAAGATGGAGAAAACAAATAGCTTAACAGCCTGTCTGATATGGACGTTTTTCAACACGATGTTGAAAAAAAAAGCCCATCCAGCTTCAGCTGGATGGGCTTTATATTGCTATATTCTAACAATATTTTAGTATCTTGATTCTCTTTTTGGCTTGGCAACATTAACTTTGATGCTGCGGCCGTCAAGCTCTGAACCATTCAGTGTCTCAATGGCTTCATCAGAACCCTGCTCCATCTCAACAAAGCCAAAGCCACGTGAGCGTCCGGTTTCCCGGTCTTCAATTATATTAGCTGAAGTGACCTCACCATACTGTGAAAAAAGGTCTTTAAGCTGGGTCTCAGTTGTGGTCCAAGGCAGATTGCCTACATACAAATTGGTCATTAAAAAATCTCCTGAAATATTTAAAAAACTATCGCCAGCACAGGTCTCAACAATTAAACCTGTCACATAACCGGCGACACAAATTCCTTCATATACACTCTTTCTATAAAAGAAAAGCTTTTTTTTCGATTTTTTAAAAATAATTTGAAAATAGAGAAAAAAAAGCATACCTATCCATCATGCACAATTTACAACATGCCTTGATTACAACTCTTTTTATAATAATTATGTTTTTGACCTCTTCCTGTGCCAAAGCCCCCTGGATTGATTCAGACTACCAGGCAAATATACTTACAGGCCTTGATGTCATAGAGCGTGACGGTTTCAAAATACTTGCAGGGAAACATGTGGGGCTCATCACCAATGCCACAGGCGTCAATTCACAGCTTGAATCCAATATTGACATATTTCACAACGCAGAAAATTTCGAACTCACAGCCCTTTATGGCCCGGAACATGGTGTGCGCGGAGACTACCCTGCCGGACACCATGTTCCTTCTTATACAGACAATATAACCGGATTGCCTGTTTTTTCACTTTACGGCAGTACCAGAAAGCCAACAGAGGAAATGCTTGAAAATATTGATGTACTGGTCTTTGATATCCAGGACATTGGAACCCGGTCCTATACCTACATAAGCACCATGGGGCTAACCATGGAGGCCGCTGCTGAGCATGACATTGAAATGATAATCCTTGACCGGCCCAACCCCCTGGGCGGAAACCGCATTGAAGGTAATCTTGTTCAAGACGGGTATAAATCATTTGTCAGCCCCTACAAAATTCCATACATTCACGGACTGACTGTGGGCGAACTGGCCCTTATGCTCAATGACCAGGGAATGCTGACCAATGGTGTGGCATGCGACCTGACAGTCATTCCCATGAAAAAATGGACAAGAGATATGACCTTTGACCAGACAGGCCTTCACTGGATTCCCACTTCCCCTCATATTCCACACAGCCATACTCCATTTTACTATGCAGCATCTGGTATCATAGGAGAACTGCAGACCATTTCTGAAGGTGTGGGCTACACCCTGCCCTTTGAACTTCTCGGGGCTGAGTGGATAAATTCCCAGGAAGTTGCCTCTAAGATGAATGACTTAGAACTACCGGGTATAATGTTCAGCCCTGTTTCCTGGAGACCATTTTATGGCAGGGATAAAGACAAAACACTTCATGGAGTACAGGTCCATATCACACAACCTGACAAAGCCCATCTCATGAGCCTGCAGTTCAGGTTCATGGAGGTTCTTGCGCAGCTCTATCCCCATAAAAATCCCCTGACTTCAGCTGCTGATGAACGGATTAGAATGTTTGACCGAGTGGTTGGATCTTCAAAAGTTCGCAAAATGTTCCTTGAAAACATGCGTTATGAAGATATTGAAGAATATCTGAACAAAGACATTGAAAATTTCAGAGAGACATCTGAAAAATATCATCTTTATAAATAGTTATGGCAATCTGTATTTAAACTCTGTACATTTTAAGCATAGCACAAAGTGTATAGGTTATGGCTTTAACAGAGCTTCACCCGGGCGGACCGGTATCAAACCTGCAGGTAACTTTAAATTATCTTAGCAGCGTGTTGAAAAAGTCATTATCAGGCTGACTGTTCAAAAATTCCAAGCGGCAGTCCGGCACTCACTTGAGTGAAGATTTTCAACAGTCTGCTATGCTCCCGGCCATTTGCCACGTCGTGAACATGGCCAAACAAGAATTCCAAATCATCTTCACATATCACGCTTGCCCAGTGAAATTTCTTCCTATTTCACCGGGGTCAAGCGCAAAGTGTAAAGATGATGTTTACATATCGCGTCAAACGCGAAGTGTGAAGATGATGTTTACATTTAGGGTCAAACGCGAAGTGTGAACTTGTGTTTCCTGCTCCAAGGAGATAGAAAAGCGTATGTCAGAAATCAGCATTATTATCCCGGCTTTTGGTGAAGAATCCGTAATAGGACGGGTTGTTGAAAAAGTCCGTGCGGTAATGGATGGATATGGCAAAGCTTACGAAGTTATTGTGGTGGATGATGGTTCTCATGATCAGAGTGCTGCCAGAGCTAAGGAAGCCGGGGCAAGGGTTGTTTCGCATCCTTACAACATGGGCAACGGTGCTGCTGTTAAAACAGGCATACGCCAAGCCAGGGGCAAAATCCTGGTCATGATGGACGGTGACGGTCAGCATGATCCCGGAGATATCCCCCTGCTTCTTGATAAAATGAATGATTTTGATATGGTAGTAGGAGCACGTTCCCCCGAATCAGAAACATCTCTTCACCGGAGAATGGCCAATAAATTTTACAATTTCTTTGCCAGTTATGTATGCAAGCGCAAAATTGAAGACCTGACCTCAGGTTTCAGGGCAGTAAAAAAAGAAATTGCCAACCTGTTTTTAAGCATGCTTCCCAATACCTTTTCCTATCCCACAACCTTGACTATGGCTGTTGTCCGTTCTGGATACAGCCTTACCTATTTACCAATCAAAACAAAAAAACGCATGGGTAAAAGCAAAATCAGACTTTTTCAGGATGGGTCCAGATTTTTACTGATAATAATTAAAATCGCCACCCTGTTCTCGCCTTTACGCATATTTCTGCCGGTAAGTCTTTTTATGTTTACCACTGGACTTGGATGGGGCCTGTTTAAGATTTTCTTTATGGGCGGACGTTACGGACCGACTTCAGCCATGCTCATGACCATGGCTGTGGTGGTGTTCATGGTAGGATTGGTATCTGAGCAGATATCCCAGCTTCTGTATGATCGGAATGCTCCAAGGGAGTAGGCAGTGCACCGATAGAGTCAGGGGACAGAAGTCAGAGGACAGAAAGCGCGATAGATTGAACTACGAAGACACGGAGAGGCACCTTGATAGCAGGCCATGAGAAAAATAATTTTATGGAAAATGCGAATACTGAGTTCGAAATTTCAAGGAGCCCCATGTGTCAGGAACGAGGAACACCGAAGGCCGAAGGCCGAACAGCAGCTAAGCTGCTGAACCAGGAACAAAGAACAGTATTTATATGTTTTACCATCAGCAGACGGTAACTTGACAAAAATGCAGTCTTTCTGAAAACACACCCTTAAAATAATATTATATGACATAAAACACCCCTGTATTTTAATGATATACATTTAAATATACACCTTAACATGGTCTTAAGAATTTAAAATGTACCGCCATCAATTAGATTTTCTAAATAACTGGTTCAAAGACAAAAACCGAAAGCCCCTTGTTATCCGTGGCGCTCGTCAGGTCGGCAAGTCCACACTTGTTCAGTTGTTTGCAAAAGAACATGGAAAAAATTTGCTAAGTGTAAACTTAGAGCGCTATCCGGAATTATCCGTCGTATTTAATACCAAAGACCCGGATCAGATTATTCAGCAGATTGAATTTCTGCCTGGAATGAAACAAGTCAATCAAAATTCCCTGCTCTTTCTGGATGAGATCCAGTCTGTACCCGAAGCGATTCCGGCATTACGGTATTTTTATGAAGATAAACCGGGGTTGCCGGTTCTAAGTGCAGGATCTTTGTTAGAGTTTGTCCTGTCCGATCATTCTTTTTCCATGCCGGTGGGCCGTATACAGTATCTGCATATGGGGCCTATGACATTTTCTGAATTCTTGAGGGGTATTGGTGAAGAAAAGCTCAGCTCCTTTATACTCGACTATGAGCCGGGCCAACCCATTGGAGAAATAGTCCATAAACGACTTTTGAGTTTGCTGCGTTCTTATTACTATGTAGGCGGCATGCCAGAAGCTGTATCTGTCTTTTCTGAAACTCAAAGTTATAAAC
>JBHEPK010000169.1:0-4338 GCA_046260325.1 Desulfonatronovibrio sp. | reverse complement strand
TCCTTTTGCAGAGTTAGCGGTCATTCTCAGATAGTCAAGCACTTCGCTTCAACGCTAAGAATATTTGACCCGTTTATGCTAAGATAAGTTGACCCACGTGATGCGCGCTTGCATATTTTTCAGGGCATGTTTTTTGTGGAGCTGTGAGGAAGTGATGTTTACTGGATGATGTTTTTGTTGCTGGGTATTGAAGTGCGGAGTAATCTTCAGCTTGCTGGCCTGCGGAGAGACTCGCCTTTCTGGATGGATATCGTGATGCATTGATGCTTCAGGCGGTCCAGGAGAGCGTCAACCATAGTTTTGGGCTTGAGGATATCGTACCATTCTTCATAGATTAAATTGGTGGTAATGATTGTGGATCTTCTTTTGGTGTAGCGTTCATCCATAAGCTTGAAGAACATGTTCATCTGGTTCTGGTTGAGGGTCAGGTAACCAAGCTCATCTATCAGCAGAAGGTCGAAGTTGGAAAGTCGTTTGAGCAGGTTGGAAGTGCTTCTGTCAGCGAGTGAGGCATAAAGGTCGTCGAGCAAGTCCTGGGCCTTGTAGAACTTTCCTTTGTATCCCTGGATGAGCGCCTTGCGCATTAAACCTATGGCCAGTCCGGTTTTACCAGTCCCGGGCTTTCCGATAAAGACGATATTGGCTCCACTCTGGATAAACTCCAGTCCGGCCATGCTCATGATCTGTGTTTTCTTTACTTCCGGCTGGAGGTGGAAGGGAAAGGTTTCCAGAGTCCATTCAAAGGGCAGCTTGGCCTGTTTCAACCTGTAGAGCATGCTTTTTTCCTGTTTGTCCTTTTTTTCTTCTATGAGCATATTATACAAAAACTCCTGGAAGGACATGCCCGCCTTGGTGGCTCTTTCCAGTACTTTTTCCAGGGACTGTTCCATGCCTTTGAGACGCATCTCCAAAAGCAGGGATTTTAAATCAAAGGTATTGTTCATAGATCAAAGAGATCCTTGGATGCAAAGTTTAGGATGATGTTTTCCAGGCGACTCAGATCAAACATTTTATAGTGCAGTGCTTTTTCCAGTGCTTTGTAAAAAGATGTTTCTGGGTATGTTTTTTTAAGTCCCAGCAATTTGCGTAAAGGCATTACAGCCCTGCCCCTGGAACGTTTCTTAAGTTCAGCCATATAGTCATCCAACAGCTGATTCTTGCCTTTGAGAAGCATTTCTTCACGACAAGGCCCTGTCTTATTCCTGATCAACGGAGGGTGATGAGCGGGGTTGGTGACTCTGGCCTGCCTGGATTCAAGCACTCTTTCATGCTGGGCCACTACTTGATGACCCGCTACAACCTGGACCTTATCCCAGAATTTATAGACTTCGACTTTTTGTCCCACCAGTTTTTCCGGGACAGAGTAACGGTTGGTGTCCAGATGGATATAGCCCTCGGAGTCTACAACCCGGCAATCTAAATGATAAACTTCCGGGATATGTAAAGGCAGCATGATCAGATATGGTTTTTCCATAATATGGGCTTGCTGTGGGGCCATCCCCATCTCGCGTTTGACCTTGGCATTTGCAACGTCATCACACCAGTCAATGGCCTGGGCATTGATATCATGCCAGCCACTAAAAGTCCTTCCAGCCAGGAAATTCTTCTGAACATAGTCAAACGGTCTTTCAATGCGCGCTTTACGATTGGGATCATTGATCCTGTGTGCAACAAAGTGAACACCATAAATCTGGCCAAAGGCCTCCATCTCCGGGGCCATGACCGCATCTGGTCCAGTGCCCAGTCCTACGATGACCGAAGTGTTGTCTATGATGCATCTGGGACAGACGCCTTGCATGTACAAAAAGGCCTGTGATAAAAATACTCTGGCTTCAAACCTGGTAAAGCGCGGATAAAACTGGATATATATCTTGCGGCTGTAGGCCAGGCTCAATCCGGCGCACTGGACCTTGACCCGGTTGCCTCCAATCGGGAGCACATATGGTGTGGTGTCATGCTGCATTTCCTCTCCCGGCCCAAATTCATATCTTCCGGAGCGTTTCTTTTTAGGCTCTTTTATTTCATGGCGTCTAACCAACCAGGTCAATGTAGTATAAGGAATGTCGATTTGATGTTCTTCATGCAGGAGTTCCTGAACCCGGACCAGGTTGCCTCGGCACTTAAGAGTAAGTTCCCTGATCGGATTCAGATTTTCTTCATGTTTGGATTCTTTGTTTTTGGGCTCTGCTTCATTTTTTAAAACTTTCCGTACAGAATTGCGGCTGATCTTAAGCAGCCTGGCAATCTCTCTGATGCTGATCTCTTTGTGGTGCATCTGGATTATCGTTTCTTTGATTTGCGGCGTAAGCATCGTCTTTCCCCTTTTCTGCGTTAGCGGCCAGTTCAGTCAAATAATCTTCAGCCTGCTTGATCAATGTTGCCTGTTGTGATTCTTCTTCTTTGATGGCGGCAAAGACAGCCCTGGTTTTAGGAACCAGTCTGTTTAAAATAGCACAGACCACCCTCATGTCTTTAATCCACTTACCTTCCGGACCAAAACGAATAATCTCTGTTTGCTGCTCTTGCTTTTTATTCTGCCAGGCTTTTATAAACAGACCAGGGTTATCAATCATATTTTCTCTGACGACCTTGGTTGATTGCTTATAGGCCTCGAAGAACTCCTTGAGCTCTCTTGAACTACAGGGGTGATGTACACAGTAACGTGAGAGCTTATGAGCGTGTTCTTTGTTGGCGCGCGCCAACGGAGCCAGGACCCTTGAAGCACTCCAGGACAGGATATGCCCGTCGCGCACCATGCTCAGAATGTCATCGGGCAAGGCTTCGAGCATGTCCAGCCTGCGCTTGACAAAGCTTTTATCCTTGCACAGCCCCGCAGCTATCTGGGTTAAAGACAGCCCGAACCCGGTCTTGAGTTCCTGGATAATACAGGCCTGCTCCAGAGGAATACATTTTTTATGTTCCTGCCTGTTTAAGAACAGAAGCAAAGCAGCTTTCTCCTCTATCTCAAGTATATCCGACCAGACCGTATCTTTACCCAGCTTCTTCAGAGCCCTGATCCGGGTATAGCCGTCAATCAGGATGTACCCCCCTGAACCTGATACCAGGGTTACCGGTGCTTTTTGCCCAAAGCTTTCCAGAGAGCGCATCATTTTATAGATGGACTTCTGGTCCAGTATCCTGGTGTGAGCATATTTGAGCTGAATCTGGTGAAGGTCGATATTCTGGTCAGACATGAGTTCCGATTAACACAGCCCTCAAGGCCCATTCAATACTGTCCTCTCTTTGCAAACCCCGGGCTGGATGCCCGGGAAGATACCAGAAACATGCACTTTCAGTATTTTCACGTCCATCTTTGCAAACATGTCCCCAAATGGCAGCAGTGCGTAATACCCTGATAATCTTTGCTCATCCAGCAAAGACGCGTCCATCTTTGCAAACTTCTGTACCGCAAAAGCCACCTGGCGCCTTAACCTCATCCGATCCCTGGACTGAAGTCTATTACGCTCAGCATACCCCTTATTATCGGAACGATATTCTTGCCAATAAGCAGGATTTTTTTTCTGCCAGTCCTTATTGGCTTGCTTCTGGTTCTCTTTATAGCAAGGATCATTTTTAAGTTTTTGCTTTTGCCACTGCCGCTTCCTGGCCCGCTGACATTCGTGTTTGCCACAGTATCGCTGCGCAGGGTTTCGTTTGCCAGCTGGAAGAGGTGAATCACAATGCACACAATACCCAGACATGGAGCCTCCTTAAGTAAAGTCTGCTCATATGACTGGAAATTGATATTAATGAAAAGAATTTTCAGTAATGAATAAAAATGAATGAGGGGATTAAAAAAGCGAAGTGGGTCAGTTTATATTGTCTGGGTAGGGTCAAAAAATTTTAGCGTTAAAGAAGTTTCCGGATGAAAACTACAGAGTAAACCTTTTTATTGTGGCAAAAACTGAAGCAATCAGTTTGGAGTAGAAATGCCTTTTATAGCGGTAAACACGTCCACAGGCTCAATGCCATTTTTGGCGGCGATTTCTTTGATTGTTGCATCCTCTGTCGCGGAGATGCTCTTTTCGGCCAGTCCGTTGAGGACAACAGAGATATCCAGGCCGTAGGCGCGACAAACATCAATCAGATGAAGGTTACCGAATCCTGATTCAGGTTCTTCCGGCATAATCCCTACTGCGCCGATATCATCTTTTTGCTGCATCAATTCGTATAATTGTTGTGGCGACGTGTTGTTTTGGTGCGCAATATCCAGCAGGGTCTGTCTTTCATCCTCCACCTGGATGCCTGCGTCTCGCATAAGCTCCATGCTCTCAACCAGATCAATGCCCATTTCTTCGGTAAAAGCTTTTAAGGTCGCTAGCTCGGCACGCCCATACG
>JBHEPK010000168.1:0-4385 GCA_046260325.1 Desulfonatronovibrio sp. | reverse complement strand
ATGCCTACAAAAACCCCGCATTTGGACCCCAAAAGGGTGGCTGGATTGAGCCCTGCATGTTCCAGGGCTTCCCAGGATATCTGCAATAGCAAACGCTGCTGGGGGTCCATAGCCAGGGCCTCCCGGCGGGAAATTTCAAAAAAGCCGCGGTCAAAGTATTCAATATCCTTTAAAAAACCACCTTGACGTATATGTGGGGCCTTTTCCAGCTCGCGGCGTATATCTGAAAGGTTTTGCTGCTCCCATCTGTGTTCTGGTATTTCAGCTACAACGTCTTTATTTTGGTAGAGCAAATCCCAATATTTATCCGGAGTGTCTGCCTGCCCTGGAAAGCGGCAAGCCATTCCGATCACGGCCAAAGGTTCAGAGCTGTCTGCAGTTGTGGAGCAGACTGGTCGGCCTTTGCAATGATCCGAAATGTTGTCCTGGACATCGGCTCCATTTGATTGGCTGGAGATGATCTGATCCAAGGCCCTGGCTAGCTGAGAGATGGTTGGAAAATCGAATAAAAGGGTTTCCGGAAGGTCTATCTGCATCTGCACAGTCAACCTGTGAACGAGCTCTACCGCATCAATTGAGCGCATGCCTTGCTGAAAAAATCCGATTTCGGTATCCAGGTTGTCAGCGCTACTTATATCCATAATTTCAGCAACTTGATGCAGTAAAAATGTGGTAAGGGTTCTCCGTCGTTGTTTACCGGCACGAGCAACCAGACAGGTAGCCCAAAGTTCGGACTCTTCCTTGTTCTGACTAAGTTGGGGCTTGGCAGGACTGATCACGTGTACCTTTGCCGAACTTGTAACCACCTCTTGCGGGTCTGGCATTTCCTGTGCTGAAGACAAGGCAGGACTGAAAGTTGTTTTTTCAATAAATCCGGGTAAGTCTAAGGGGTAGCCGCGAACAAAAAGATGGGCTGTACAGATTTGGAGTTGTTCAAGAACAGAGCGGTTTTCCATGTTTGTAGCCTGTGTAAAGATATCTTGTCCCCGAAGGATGTCCCGGACAAACCCGCTCAATCGGCCCCCTGGGCCGATTTCGATAAATGCTTTTACCCCCCGGGCGAACAAGGCCCGCACTGTCTCCTGGAAGCGGACTGGTTGTATCCATTGCCCGGCCAAGAGGTTCCTGATCTGCTCTGTTGTATTCGGAAAAGGTTCTCTGGTTATACAGCTATATACTGAAATGTTTGGTGAATGAATGGCTAAATCGGCATATATCTTCTGTAATGAACTATGATCCAGCGGGAAAAAAGGAGTATGCACCGGCTCAACCAGTTGGGGTATGGAAAAAAAGACCTTTTTCTTGGCTTTTAAAATTTCAGTAATTTCTTGCAAATGATCTTTGCGCACACAGTATACTGCTTGTTGAGGACAGTTATCCAGGGCCAAACATAAAGTTGGTTTTTTGCCGGTCTGTTCAGCTGCCAGTTTTTCAAGTTCCTGTCTGGCCGAAGCAGTGACTGCCAGCATAGCTGTATCCGTGCCTGGAATCTGAAACTTGTAATCCAAAAGGTGTACAGCCCGGACAACCTCCTCCATGATACGTATAACCTGTCCTGGATTTTGGATCATGCCGCTGGCTACCAAGGCAGCGCTCTCCCCGTAGCTATGCCCGACCAGGATCTGGGGCGTAACGCCCAGTAGATGATGAACAATATTGTAAAGAGCCAGATCGGCCAAAAAAATGTTCTTAACCTGGTCGGTAAGGCATGTGTGTTGTGCTGGGCCTTCCTGTGTTGAGTGTAATATAGCCTGGTGGGCATCAGCAGCAAGCCCCAGAACATCAGCAGGAAAAAGTTCTAAAAGGTCGCGGAGAATTTCCGGCGATTGCAAGCCATACCCAGGAAAGAGGAAGGCGGTTTTGGGAGGACAAGAAGCGGTGGGAGTTTGGCCGTAAAAGATCTGATTGCCTAAATTCAAGCGGAGTTTGGAAGTATTCTCCAATGCGTCCTTGGCACGCTGGGCCTTCTGCAGCAAATCTGATTTGGACTGGGCGAGAATAACCACTCGTTCCTGACTTGGATGTTCTCGCGCCAAGTCCAGAGTATAGCGGGCAAGGTTCCGGTCAGAAGCCACATTCTGGACGTTATCCAGACGCTGCAGCATTTCCTGCCGGGATGGTGCGGAAAAGACAAAGAGAGAACTAGGACGGGATGGGTTTGAAGATGTATTTCCTGTCAGCATAATTTTTTTTTAGTGTAATGCATAGCTCTCTAATTAAACCTTTGTTGCCTTTCCTCCCTGGCAGGCCCTGAGAATTTCAGGTTTAAGGTTAGGACTTGGAAGCTTGTTCTGCTATTTGGATTTGAGTCTCTTGCAGTTTTGGCCACAAGGAAGCACCAAGAATAGATGTATGTATATAACATTCCTTGTGCGCTGCAACAGAACCTAAAATTCGGTTGAGGCACAGACATAGTGAACTGACCAGCGCGGCCCCTACAAGGCCAAATTCAGGAACAACAAAGAAGAGAAGGATAATATCGAGAATAGTAATGCTTATAAGGATTTGAAGATATCTCTTGTTCTTGCCGGTGATGAGCATGATGCTCCCAGGTGAACCGACTCCCGCCAAGATGACCCAGGTCAGTGCCAAAAGAAGAAAGGGAAAAAATCCCCGGCCCTGATGATCTCCAAAATGACCAAGCAACGGATGCGCAAAAACTATTAAAATAATTGCCAAAACTAAGGTGAGCACAAAGCAGCGTCGCGCACTGTATGTTTCCAGGGTTTGCATCAGATCAAAACGCTTACTGTGGGCCAAGTGAGCCAAACTAGGGCCCATGCTGCTTTTAAAGGCTTTGAAGGGAACGGCTAAAAATGAAGAGGTCAGTAAGACAGCCATATAGATACCAGCAGCTTGATGGCTGATAAAAATATTTAAAAATATTAGATCTGCTCTGTTGATAATGATCAAAAAACTGGTCATAATTACGGCAGAATAAGAAAAATGCTTCCATTTTTGAGTGTCATACTGTGGAGATACTTTCGGAACTGAGGGGGCATTCCCAAAAATAAATACTCCAAAAAGCAATATAAGCAAAACACCCTGAGCTGCAATAGTAATCACGACAGCAGAAAGGGTTTGAAAAGAGCCTCCTATGGCATATAAAATTCCTATACCAACTAATACTAAAAGCGGCTGAAGAAATATAGTGTAAAAATAGGATGCAGTGAAGCGCTGTTGCCCTTGAAGCTGAGAACTGATCAAGGAAGTGAATGCGGCACTTACACCCCAAATTGCTGTCAAAATAAAAATATGACTATTAAATGAAGACATATCTAAAAACAATATGAGTCCTCCAGCTCCAAGAAGAACAAGAATGCTGGAAATGCTCACAAGCTTATAGGAATAAAAAACAAGACCTCTATATAGGCTCCATTTTTTATCTTTTAAATATGGAGGAAAAATAAGAGTTGAAGTAGTATTATAACCTAAAGGAAGAAGAATTCCCAAAAGAGTAGCTATGGTGGCAGCAATGGAGTAAAAACCAAAATGATGCAATCCGAGATTTTTAGCCCATATTATAGAAATTACATAACCGAGTATAACCGAAAAAAATTGAAAATGAAGATTTGATATTACTCTTTTCCATACGTCAAGGTATATTTCCTTCCCCTCTTCAGATTCTTTATAGGTATGTGAAGAAAAATCACTTTTTAGATGTTCAATTTCTTCGATTAAATGTAGCATGGGAACTCAATCCTAATTTATTAAAAATTATAGATATCCCCCAAGGTATATTTTATACAGCTCTACCTTAAGGGATATTACTACACCTGCATTAAATAAGTCGTCTGAGACTAAGCGTCGAGCTTGTCATGGTGTTCCCGAGCTCTTTCCAGAAAATCTACAGCATTTGCAATAGGGATAATTTCTGTTTCCGTGCTCTTGAAGAGAGGATTGTACCTAACTTTAGTTGCCAACTCTTCCGTGCTATCAGCATTGATGACAAATGCATGTCCACCTGAGATTAGCGTATAGCAAACTTCAAGGGTTCCATTGCTGAGCAGTTCTTTGAGGTGGGCAATACCCTTTTCCTTCCTTTCCTTCACAACCTTTGGATCTTCATGCTTTAAGAGATCGTGCGATACATCCTGACCAGTGTGCCTGTTAATAACCAAAAATTTCATGTGTACCTCCAGAGCTAAAAGGTTAATTAGAGCCATTAAAAATTCTGTCATAATCATTTTTTTTTGTCAAGGGAGGTATAGAATGAGGTGCAGAAAAATTGTCATAAACTTTGGCCCAAATCACGCAGCGTTTCAAGCTGGGCAAGCTTTCAAGGGCTATAAGTTCAAATCCGCATTGGCTCAAAATTTCCTTGTATTCGTCCTTGGTGCGAATGGAGCCCCCAACCAGCAGATTCAAATTCAGGTCTGTAAAAC
>JBHEPK010000167.1:3755-4386 GCA_046260325.1 Desulfonatronovibrio sp. | reverse complement strand
ACATTTATTTGTGCCCTTTTGGCCTGCGGTCTTGAGGCAGGTTATTGGAAGCCCGTACAAAGCGGATCTGTAGACGGGCTGGATAGTGATTTTGTTTATCGTGCTTCTGGTATGGACAAAGACAGAATTATTCCTGAAAGATATGTATTCAAAAAACCGCTGTCGCCTCATCTTGCAGCAGAGCATGAAAACATAGAGATTGATATTGATGAGATCAATCTGCCTTCTTGTTCTTTCCCCTTGATAGTTGAGGGAGCTGGTGGAGTTTTAGTGCCTTTGAGCCGCAAATTTCAGATTATTCATTTAATAAAAAAGCTCGATCTTCCCTGCATTATAGTTGCTTCACAGCGCCTTGGAATGATTAATCATACCTTGCTGACCTTGCAGGCCTTGTATAGGGCAGATATTCAGGTGGCCGGAGTTATACTCAATAATGGCATTAATCAAGATCACAAAGAGGCTGTTGAGCATTACGGCAATGTAAAGGTGCTGGCCCAGGTGGAAAAGATGCACACAATAAGCCCGGAAAATATGAAGAAGAAGTTTAATGAATTATTTTTATAGTCTTGCGCAGAAAATTTCCCGTGGTTACAGCCTCAACAAAGCAGAATTAGCTGATCTGCTTAATTTA
>JBHEPK010000167.1:0-3726 GCA_046260325.1 Desulfonatronovibrio sp. | reverse complement strand
GGTCCGGGAACTTTTTCCCGGTGCTGATATGCTCAGGGAAAATTTTTTTGGGAATAAAGTTTCCCTTTGTTCCATTACCAATGCCAAGTCAGGAAAATGTTCAGAGGACTGTTCATTTTGTGCTCAGTCATTCCACCATGGCCGTGATGTTCAGGAGTATCCATTGAAAAAGGCTACGGAACTGGCTGATCAGGGGAAAACAATAGCAGGAACAGGTTCAGGCATTAAAAGATACTCCATGGTCACTTCAGGCAGAGGGCTTGTTTCTGAAGAACTTGAAGTAATTTCCAATGCAGTGCGAGAGCTTGACGCTTGCGGTATAAAGACTTGCGCCTCTCTTGGTATCCTGAGTTTAAAAGACCTTGACCTGCTTAAAGGGTCCGGTCTTGAAAGGTATCACCATAATCTGGAAGCAGCGCATGGTTTTTTTTCTCAGGTATGCACAACTCATGATTTCAGTCAGAGGGTAGAAACAGTAACAATGGCCAAAAAGGCCGGGCTTTCAGTTTGTTCCGGAGGTATATTTGGCCTTGGAGAGACGGACGCCCAGGTTGTTGAGCTTGCTTTGCTGCTCAAAGAACTGGATGTTGATGCTGTTCCTGTGAATTTTCTAATACCAATTCCAGGAACCCCTCTGGAAAATATGCCCAGGCTTACTCCCTTGAGATGTCTTAAAATTATCTGTCTACTTCGCTTTATTCTTGCTGATAAAGAAATAATTATCTGCGGCGGAAGGATTCAGAATTTGAGAGAACTTCATCCGTTGGTATTCATGGCTGGTGCCAGCGGCATTATGACTGGAAACTATCTCACGCGGGAAGGGCGTCTTGTTGAGGAAGATTTGAGGATGATCAAAGATTCAGGACTTGAGCCTGACTTTTAGTTTCTGCCCCCACATGTAAAGAATCCTGTATGAAACAGGAATTCCTTCTGACCCTCCATAAATCTCCTGGTATTTCTTACAGAAATCAGCATATTTTTTTTTGCCAAACCCAGATCCCTTTCTGGTAAAAGTAGCTCCTGTCTTCCTGTGGCTTTTGAGAAAACCTGGTGTATCAGGAAAGTAAACAGTATGCCTTTCAATGTGGGTTTTAAAGCGCAGCTCTGGTTGGCTCAGGGCGTTGATGCACTGATTTTCCTCAGGTAGAGGGAATACGGAAGCAAATCCGGTTAAGGAACTTATATGGGCCATTTCATAGAACGTTCCCTGGACAAAAAGTGCCAGGGAAAAATATCCCCCACCTTTCAGAAGGCTGATATTGGCAAGAATAGAATCAGCACCACATGAATACCATTGCATGGCTGATGAACTTACAAGGAGATCAAATTGCTCCTGTCTGAATGGAGGTTTTTCACCGTCCCCCTGAACAGCGAAGACTCTATTCTGGGCATTGAGCTTGAGCATTTTCATGGAAAGGTCCAGAGTGAAGTAATGCTCTGGAGAGATTTTATTGAGACAACATTCAGTAAGAAGTCCCCCTCCTGCACCTATTTCCAGAACCATGGGATAGCTTAGTTCCGGGATTCTGCGGGCACAATCTTCAGCAACCACAGCCTGGATTGCAGCATTGGCCCTGTATGTGGAGGTTGAATGATCAAAGTGTCTGCGAATCTGGTTCTGCATAATTTATGATTTTCAGGATTTCCTGCTCAGGAATAAAGTGTGAATGATGCACCAGGGCAAGGGATGCCTGTGGCATGCGAGCTTTTATGATCTGGGAAACTTTCATGGGGACGATTTGGTCCCTTTGTCCGTGAATAATTATGGTGGTGATTGACGAGTCCAGTTTGTCTAAGTTTACTCTGGAATCTGAAATAACCTCCAAGCCTTTTTTTAATCCATCCGTATTTTTGATTTTCATATCAGGTTTATTCTTAATACCGCATAGCCTCCAGAACCAGGCAAGGGTTGCTTCAGGGTTTTGGTCCAGTCCTGAAATCATCTTCAAAATATTATCTTTTTGGTTGTAAGCACAGAAGTTTAGAAAAGGAGCGATGAGTATAAGTTTTCTGGCTCTGATTCTGTGCAGATTTTTGAGGCAAAGGTGTGCTCCGAAAGACCAGGCTGCAACGATATCCCATGAATCTCCAATGCCTACCTCAAATTCTGAGTTGGTTTTTTCCTCAAAGGGGATAACATAGTTGAAACTGCTGGAAATGGTCGGAAAGAAATATCTGTATCCAGCCCATCCGGATATAAACAGGTTTTTGTATGGTTTTTCCTCCACAGACTCAGATGAATTTTTTTTGCTCACAAAGTGAAAACTACCTGTTCATGCCCTGTCAGGCAAGCTTTTGTCCGGATGATTTTTTGATTTTATCGCCAGGAAACTGCTTGTGCAAAAAAGGTTTTATATAGACAAAAAAAATATAATAAGTTACTCTAAACGTTAAAAAGATTTAAAAAATTTCAGAGAGCTAAACAATTTTATGAAAGTATCAGATATATTTCAGATTGTATTAATGCAATTTAATATTTCAGGAGGTAAACATGCGTTTTAAGATTAGGGGGAAAGTATTTGTTCCCATGGTGGCTGCTTTACTGGCTCTTGTTTTAGTCATCTTTTGGGTTCTTAACCATCAGTTGACCAGGGTCAGCAATGAATTCATAACCGAAATAGGGCAAAGTAAAGTAGAGGAAATAAATTCTTCCATGGAATTGTCATTTCGGGAGGCAGAATCAGTTTCCGCTCTTTTTGCCAGGCTTCCTGAAGTAAGCGAAGCTTACAGGGTCGCACTTTCTGGAAATATTGATGATCCGGCTTCTCCGGAATCTCAGGAGGCCAGGGAAATGCTGCGTTATGTGCTGCGGGATATGTTAGACAGTTTTGAGGCCATCAGGGGGGAACCTTTGATGATTCATTTTCACCTGCCCAATGGGAGAAGTTTAGTCAGATTGTGGAGGGAGAAAAATTTTATTCGCGATGGACAAGGGATAGATGAGTCCGATGATATATCCAAGTTCAGGCAGACAGTAATGTACGTTAATAGAACAGGAACGTCTGCTCAGGGACTTGAAATCGGTCGCGGCGGATTTACTGTGCGCAATGTTTTGCCTGTCACTTCGCCCAGGGGTGAACAGCTGGGTTCCGTTGAAATGCTTATTGAATTTGAACCTATTGTAGAGGCTGCTGCGGCTGGAGATGGTCAGGAGCTGCTTTTATATATGAATCATGATCTTTTGAGTATTGCCCAGAGGCTTCAGGATGAATCCCGGCATCCAATTATAGATAAGCGCTTTGTCAAGGTTTCAGGAACTGATGATCCCCAGATTAACAATCTAATTACGAGAAACATTTTGGAGCAGGGAACCCAGGAGCTGACAGTGGAAACAGCTGGCAAATATTCTCTGGTTGTTTTCCCTCTTGAAGATTTTACCGGCAATCAGGTAGGAGTAATGGCCTATATTCTGGATACTTCCAATCAAAACGCCCTTATACGTAATCTGACTATCACTCTCCTATCTATCATGGCAGTTCTTCTGTTGTTGCTAATGGTTATAGGTCAGCTTTCCATCAGATATGCGGTAATGAATCCTCTTAATAAAATAGTGGGTTTTGCCGGAAAAGTTGCCAAAGGAGACCTGGATCAAAAGCTTGAAATTTCCACCAGGGATGAAATGCAGGATCTGGGCGGCAGTCTGCAGACAATGGTCGACAATCTGAAGGAAAAGATTGCTGAAGCGCAGCATAAATCCGAAGAGGCAAGAAAAGAGACTGAGAAGGC
>JBHEPK010000166.1:449-4417 GCA_046260325.1 Desulfonatronovibrio sp. | reverse complement strand
GGTCATTACATGGGTAAAATCATCTCCTTTATTTTCATGACATTTTGCCGTAATGAAATTGATTTAGAATAATATAAACCACACCTAAACTTAAATCCCCAGGATCATGAAAATATTTCCATTAGACAAAGAATTTCGTGAACAGGCCTTAGACCCTGAAATTTCCTGTATTGTTCAGGCTCCTGCAGGTTCAGGCAAAACAGAACTTTTGACCCAGCGATATCTAAGGCTGCTGTCCTTAGTTCAGAACCCTGAAGAAATCCTGGCCATTACCTTTACCCGTAAAGCTGCGGCTGAGATGAGAAACAGGATAATCAGCTCTCTGCAAAAGGCAGAATCTGAACCCAAACCTGAAAACGAACCCCACCTGGCCATGACCTGGGAACTGGCTTCCAAAGCCCTTGAAAAAAATCATGAATCAGGCTGGGGTATTCTTGAAAATCCATCAAGGCTCAAAATAAGAACCATTGATTCATTTTGCCTGTACCTCACCGGCAGGATGCCACTTCTGTCCGGCATGGGCGTAACTCCTGAAGTAGCAAATGACCCTGATGAACTTTATGAGGAAGCCGCCAGAAATACCCTGCTCCAGCTCAAATCTGGGACTAAGTGGTATAAGGACTTGTCCACGGTTTTGCTTCATCTGGATAATGACTGGAACAGAACCATGAACTTTATCATGGACATGCTCAAATTAAGGGAGCACTGGCTTAGACTCGTAGGTGATATTTCAGCGGACAGTGAATTAAAATTTTCTTTGGAAAAGCATCTGAGCTTTGAAGTCCAAAGGCGTCTTAAGAGGTTACGCAAGGCATTCACGGACAACCTTAACCAGCACCAGCTGCAGCTAATCTTTGAGTCAGCAAGATATGCTTCTGATTATCTCCTGAAGAATAACAAAGACTCAAAGGTCACAACGCTGGATAAATTAAGCTCTCTGCCAGGCAGCGCCCCGGAAGATCTTGACTTATGGCTTGGCCTGAAAGACCTGCTTATGACCACAAAAAATGAGTTTAGAAAAAAGGTTAATAAATCTTCAGGCTTTCCTCCAGACTCTGATTTTAAAAGTCCGGAACAAAAGAAATTTGCCAAAAAAATTAAAACTGATTTTCATTCCCTTTTGGAAAACTTAAAGGATGAAGAAGTCCTGAAACAAAGCCTGGCTGAAATCGCGGATCTGCCTGAAACATTTTACAGCGAGGAATCCTGGCAGGTACTTTCAGCCCTTGTCAGAATCCTCAAAATGGCAGCAGCCCAACTGCACCTGGCAATGCAAAAGCACAAAAAAGTAGATTATTCTGAAATATCCCGGGCAGCTTTAAACGCCCTGGGCACTCCTGACAGCCCATCAGACCTTCTTATGCGTCTGGATTACCAGATAAAACATATCCTGTTTGATGAATTCCAGGATACCAGCATCACCCAGCAGCAGATGCTGACCATGCTTACTTCAGGCTGGGAAAAAGGCGATGGAAGAACACTTTTTGTGGTTGGTGACCCCATGCAGTCCATTTACGGATTCAGGGATGCAGACGTTGGTGTTTTTATCAATACAAGGCAGTCAGGCATTGGAGATGTCCAGCTCAAACCCCTGAACCTTTCTGTCAATTTTCGCTCCCAAAAGGGAATTGTGGACTGGGTAAATCAAATTTTTCCCCATGTGTTTCAGGATGTTGAAGATTACGTCAGCGGATCTGTCATATATTCTACCATGCATTCATCAAGCAGTAAGTCCGGACAGGTTAGGATACATCCTTTTATTGATCCTGGACCAGCAGACGAAGCAAATGAAGTAGTTAAAATAATTGAAGAAAGAACATCAGAGCATCCTGATGACTCCATAGCTGTCTTAGTGAGAACCAGGACTCACCTTCAGGAAATCCTCAAGAAACTGCAGCAAAGCAGGATAAGATACCAGGCAGTAGAAATTGAGCCTCTTAAAGAAAAACAGATTGTCATGGACCTTTTATCTTTGACAAGAGCCCTTCTTCTGCCTCATGACACCCTGTCCTGGCTTTCTATTTTAAGAGCGCCCTGGACAGGGCTTGATCTCAAAGACCTTACCATCATCAGCGAATTCAGCGATGATATGCCCTTTCCCCAGAAAATTTCCAACCCCGAGCAGATAAAGGGACTCAGCTCCCAGGGGCTGAACCGTCTTAAAAAGTTCAGCCGGATCATCGTCCCAGCATGGGAAAACAGACAACGCAGACCGTTATTCAGACTGGTGGAAGGAATCTGGATGGCTCTGGGCGGTCCTGCCTGCGCACGCAACAGGCAGGAGATTAAAAATGCTCAGTCTTATCTTGAACACTTGGAAAAATTTCAACAGAATAATACCATTGAAAACCTGCCAGCCTTTGAAAAATCTCTGCAGACCCTTTTTTCCAAAGCCGATCCCGAGGCCGACAGCCTTTTACAGGTCATGACTATCCATAAGGCCAAAGGACTGGAATTTGATACAGTAATCATTCCTGGTCTTGAAAAGCCCCCGAGGCCTTCAGACAAACTCCTTTTGCAATTCATGGAAACCCCTTCAGAAAACCATGAGCAGCTTTCAAGGCTTTATCTGGCACCCATTGCCAAAATTGGAGATAACCATCACCCCACCTACAAATTTATTGAAAAACTTAAAAATGAAAAAGAAAAAAATGAAATCGGCAGGCTCTTATACGTGGCAGTAACCAGGGCCAAAAAAAGACTGCATCTCCTGGCAAGTGCCCAAAGCAGTCAGCAGGAAAATTGTCAGCCCCCCTTCAAGTCTCCCAAAAAAAATTCCCTGATAGAAGCCATGTGGGATCAGGTTGTGGCAGAATTTGAAAGTTGTGACCAGGTCCAGGCCAACATTCCAAATGACCAGGAAAAACCCCTTGAAATAAAGAACAATATCCTGGTTCGACTGGATTCAAGCTGGACCTTGCCTGAACTTAAGGGGTGCGACCTGTTAATTCCCGAACAGGATGAAACAACAGATTTTGAAGAGCCTGTTACTTATCACTGGGCAGGCGATACCATAAGGCATATAGGAACAAAGGTTCATGATCTCCTTAAAACCATTGCTCAGGACGGCCTTGATAAATGGAGCAGCGAAAAACTAAATGCGACATCTCAGAAAATAAGAAATGATCTGTCTTCCATGGGGGTTAGCCTCAGAGATCTGAGCTTTGCTTCAGCAAAAGTCATTGATGCGGTAACAAATACCATCAATGATCCACAAGGCAGATGGATTTTGGACAGGCATACCGCAGAAGCCTGCGAATACGCCCTAAGCGCACTGATAGATGGACAAATTACCAATGTAGTTATAGACAGGACATTTATTGATGAAAACAAGGTGCGCTGGATTATTGACTACAAGACAAGCACCCACGCAGGTGGCAGCCTGGAAGAATTTATAGACAGAGAAGTAGATAGATATCAGGGACAACTGCGCAGATATATGCAGATCATCAGTCTCATGGATCAGAGAAAAGTCAAAGCCGGGCTCTATTTTCCCCTGCTTAAAATCTGGAGAAATATTGAGTAGTCCAAAAGGAAATTAATATGATAAAACAAATTATTGAGTTTCTCCAAAAAAACATCTGGAGAACTGATATTGAAACCCTTCCTAAGCTTCAGGCTTTTTTCGTCCATCACTTCAGAATTTTCCTACTGGCAATAACACGTTTCAATAAAAATGATTGCCTGCCCAGAGCTTCTGCCCTGACTTACTATACCCTTCTTTCCATTGTTCCGGTCCTGGCCCTGGCCTTTGGAATTGCCAAAGGTTTTGGCCTTGAAGAGGCTTTAAACAGACAGTTGGAGAATTACCTTGGGGCACACGAAGAAATACTGGAAAAGGTTGTCAGCTTTTCCTACTCCCTTCTTGAAGAAACCAGTGGTGGAATCATTGCTGGCATTGGGTTTATCTTCCTTCTCTGGTCAGTAATCAGAGTCATGACCTATATTGAGCTCTCTTTTAATGTAGT
>JBHEPK010000166.1:0-439 GCA_046260325.1 Desulfonatronovibrio sp. | reverse complement strand
CCAAGAAGCTGGGAAAGAAAGATTTCAGAATACCTGTCAATAATGCTCATTGCCCCTTTTCTAATTATCATGTCCGGAAGTATGAATGTCTTCCTGTCAACAGAACTGGGGGCCCTGGCAGAGCACCGGTGGCTGGGTTTCATGGATGTTCTGGCCAGCCTTTTACCGAGAATACTGCCTTATATACTTATCTGGCTTGTATTTATTTTCGTACTCATGGCCATGCCCAATGCCAGGGTCAGGCTGAAGCCGGCTGTTATTGCCGGGATAATTTCAGGTACAATGTTTCAACTCATGCAATGGGCATACATTGTCTTACAAATGGGGGCTGTTAAGTATAATGCTGTTTACGGGAGTTTCGCAGCTTTACCTCTTTTTCTTATCTGGCTTCAGGCCAGCTGGATGATCGTGCTTTTTGGATCCGAGCTCTCATTTGCCT
>JBHEPK010000165.1:1772-4502 GCA_046260325.1 Desulfonatronovibrio sp. | reverse complement strand
AAATTGTCAAATAAAGACAGTCTTTTATCAATATATTTTAGATAATTTTTGACTGTCAAGTAATAAGGGATGATTATGGATATTGAAACCAGAAATGAAGATGGTGCTCTGATTGTAAAGGTTATGGTTAAAAGGTTAGATTCAGCTAATGCCCCCATGTTTAAGGGAATTATGGTGGATTTTATTACAAGTGACAATCTGAAAATAGCCCTTGATCTTGAACAGGTTGAGTTTATGGACAGTTCAGGTCTTTCAGCCCTGCTTTCAACCCTGAAGACCTTAAAGGGCAGGGGAAATCTGGTACTTTACGGGGTTGGTCCAAATGTGGCTAAGCTCTTTTCCATAACCAGGCTTGATCGCGGAGTATTTGATATTTTCCCGGACCACGATAACTCAAAACCTAAGTAGCCTAGCCGAAACCATGCTGCAGAACGGGAAATCTGTTTCAGTTGAGATGGAAGAAGCGAGTAAGACTCCGGACTCGATCCATGGGGTACAAGTAATGCTGTGGAAAATCCGAAATCAATTTTTCTTAGACTTCCCGGTTCCCATGATCATGTTCACCTTGTTGGCGGATCAATTAAGGGTATTCTCAGCGAAATGGTAGGTGACGAACAGGAACTTTACCTGCTTGAACTGGCAGTTTGTGAGGCTGTGACCAATAGCATAAAGCATGCCTACAAGGAAGCTTCCGGTAATTATGTGGAACTGGAGTTAATTATTTCTGAAGCTGAACTGATTTTCAAGATTAAGGATAAAGGCCGGAGCCTTGCAGAGGGAATTTTGAGAAATAGAAAGATTGATGAAGAGAGCATCTGTGCGAATACCTGTGAGGGCGGCAGGGGGATTCCACTAATAAAAGAAATTATGGATCAGGTTTATTATCACTCTGATGACAAAGAGAATTGCCTGACCATGATCAAGAGAATGTGAAATGATCTTTAGTCCCAAGCTCAGACAATACACATTGTACCTTGCAGCAGTGCTGGTTCTATCGATCTCTGTCCCTTTAATCTATATTCAGGTTAATCAGGACATAATCCTGTTCCGTAAGGGAGAAGATAAATTTCTTTCAGGGCAGTTTGAAGAAGCTGCAGATTATTTGCAGTCTTCTTTAGAACATGGAAATCAGCGGCCCAGGCTTTTCAGCAGGCTGGGTGATTCATATCTTGCCCTTGGTCGGTTTGAGGATGCTCTTACAGTTTATGAAATGGCAAGAAAATCAATGCCTGATAATCCGTATCTGCTTTTGAAATTTGCCAATGTTTTGTCTATAAACGGGAAAACTGCACAGGCCCTGTCAGTAATGGACAGGATTTTAAAAGATATTCCCGAATGGGATCAGGCTCAGCTTATCCAGGCCAGGATTCTAACTCAGGCTGGTCGTTTTCAGGAGGCCATTGATATATATTACAAGGTGCTGCAGAGATAACCTGTTTGGGGCCATAGTATCTGTTCACCACAACTTTTTGAATTAGCTATAATCATCGACTTAATGGCTCTGGTCTAAGTTTTCAGTCATCGAAATCCAAATCCAAGTCGCAGTCGAAAATCTTTGTAATAGAATCGATTCGGATAACGATTTGGATGAAGAATTGACACCAGAAAGGTAAACATAAGCAATGTGCTGAATAGTTACAGCTCATAAATATTTACAGTATTTGAAATTCAGGAGACAAGATGAAATCCATAAATGTTTTGATTATGTGTGTTGTGGGGTTTGTTTTATTTTCTGTGCAGGTCAGTTTTGCTGAATTGTCCTTGCCTGAAAAAGACAAGCAGGCTGTTTTCATGGAAGATATCCCTGCATGGCAGGCCAGATTAGAACTGGCAAGGCTTTTGAGCTACCGCGAGCGCTATGATGAATCTGTGAGTCAATACCGACGTGTGCTTGAGGAAAAGCCCGATCTCATTGAGGCCAGAATGGAATTGGCCAGGGTGCTTTTCTGGAAGGGAGATACTGCTGAAGCTGAAGCAATGTTTGCCACCATACCAGAGCAGGACCTTCCTTCTGATGCCAAGCTTGAGCTGGCAGATATTTATCTTTCCAGGGAGGAATATGGCAAGGCTCTGGATATATATTCCGACTACCTGAGGATTGCTCCTGAAAGTCATGGGGTCAGGTTGAAAAAAGCCCAGATTCTCAGCTGGCAGGGAAATTATGATGCTTCATTAAGAGAATATGAAATAATTCTCAATGCCAGGCCTGATGATACCGAGGTCAGGAGGCTTTACGCCCAGGTGCTTATCTGGGCGGAAAGATTTGATGACGCAATTATTGAGCTTGAGCGGGCCATTGGTGAGTAGGTTAAGGCTGAATTATCTTTTGATCAAAAATATAAAGAAATTGGTGTTTAATTGAAAAATATTTACCGAATTGCATGGCTGTTTGTTGTCATCTTTTTTCTGATAAGCAGTAAAGTTTCAGCGGATAATGGAGATAACCTTATATGGACTGTTCAGATTGGTTCTTATGAGTCTTTAGATGAAGCTGGAGTCAGCCTTGAGAAATACCTTTCTTTATATCCCCGCAATCATTCAAAGCTCCGCATAGAAAATCATTCTCCATATTTTGCTTTAAGAGTTGGAAAGTTTGCTGATAAAATCGCCGCACAAAATCTTCTGAGCCGGGTTAAAACCGGATTTCCAGGCGCATTATTGATGCGCGCATATTTCAGGCCCCAAAGGATAGTTCAGCAGACATCTGCAGAAAAAAGCGCGGCATCCAAT
>JBHEPK010000165.1:272-1762 GCA_046260325.1 Desulfonatronovibrio sp. | reverse complement strand
CCAGAAATCAATTGTCCCTACCCAGGAAAAAATATCAGACATTGAAGCCAGAATAATGCTGACAGAACTGTTCATGGCAAGCGGCCAGCAGGAACATCTTGCCAGGGCACGAAGCATTCTTGAGCCTTTGAGTGAATCCCTGCCTGACGACAACAGGGTGCTTATCATGCTTATCCGCCTTGAATTGATTTCTGGTCACAGAAATGAAGCTCTTTTCTTTATGGATGAGCTTTATGTCCAGGAGAATGATCCGGATATTTTGATGGAACTGGCAGATATGTATGCCAGCTTAGGACATTATGAAAGGTGCAGGGATTTGTATCTTGATGTTATTGGAAGATTGGATGGGTCCAAAAAGCAGGAGGCCATGAGTTTTTTTGCTGACCGGACCATGCTCTGGGGTGATTTTTATCTTGGGGAAAATATCCTGCGCAGCGAGATTCAAGAGAGTCCTCAAGATCCAGAAAGATATCAAAGACTATCCAGAAATTTAATGGCCCGGCAGCGTTATGAACTGGCTGGGAAGAATTTGGACAAAGCCCTGAGTATAGAAGGAAAAAATTTTTCCGCAACCCATGAGGAAATTCAGGCTGATAAGCTTAATCTTGCCCTGCTGGAAAGAGATTTTGGCAAAGCTGCGCAAATGAGCAGTCAGTTTATGGATGATTTCGGGCCAGGTGAGAACAGACTTTTAACTTTGGCCAGGAGTTACTATTTGAATGGTCAAATTCAAAAGGCCAGGGAGCTTTATCAGCACTCTATAGAGTATGAAAGCCTTGAATATGAAGGGTTAGTTAATCTTGGTCGGTTGGCAGAGGAAGATGATGAAACTGATCTTGCTTTGGAATATTACTCAAGAGCGGCTCGAGAAAATCCTGCAAGGCCTGATGCTGTTCTCAGTGCAATGATGCTTCGTCAGGAGTCTTTAGATGCTTATGTAAATGAACTGGTATCTCAGGAAAAGGACCCTGCTAATCTTGAAGAACTGGCCTGGCTTCTTGCTGATAACAAAGAGTATGACCTGGCAGTAAATTGTCTTGAGACTGCTCTTTTCATTGATAATGATTTTTTCCCGGCACGTATGAGCCTGTCTGAACTATATGGAATTATGGGCGAATATGAGAAAAGCCTTGATATTCTTGCTGAGCTTGAAAGCAGATTTCCCCAAACATTTAAAATCAGCCTGACCAGAGCCCGCACATTAGCCTGGTCCAGGCAGTATGATCAGGCTTTGGATGCTTATGAAGAGATTTTTGCTGTCAATGATGAAAATCATATTGCAATGATTGAAGCTGGAAGAACCGCTTATTGGGGAAAAATGGCAGACAGGGGTGATGATTTTTATTCTAAGCTTTTTGAACCTGCAGTGGATGAAATGCTCTGGAATCAGCTTGCTGCAAGCTTGGAAAATATGACTGGTTTCCACCAGGATATCATGGATGATTTGCAGGCAAAGATTCATTCCGGGTCAATATACACAGGCTATGAAG
>JBHEPK010000165.1:0-262 GCA_046260325.1 Desulfonatronovibrio sp. | reverse complement strand
ATGAGCCTGAGAATTTCAGCGCAGAAGATATTGAGATAATAAGCAAAATTCAAAAAGATCTTGAGCCGGTCTATCTCGTTCAGAAGCGGGCTTTTCTTGAACAGCAGTCCAAAAATATGGCCTGGAACAGACGCTTTGCCCCGGCCAGGAGGCATCTCAAGGAACTGGTAGAGATTCAACCGGGAAATCAGGAGGCCTGGTTTGATCTGGCCCAGGCATCTTGTGTCCTTGGCTTATGCGATGAAGAGGCAAAGATTTATGA
>JBHEPK010000164.1:0-4585 GCA_046260325.1 Desulfonatronovibrio sp. | reverse complement strand
CATTCACCATATTAATTACAACCGCCTCTTCTAATCCTGATGTACGACAGATTATGGGCAAACTGTCTAATAATGACTTTTGCAAAACGCTGATAAGGGGACTATCCTATGGATAAATATGTAGACACCTCCCTTGGTGCTCTTTTATACGCCTTCACAATTATGCGCAGCCGCAATCGACAGGTACACAGGGTAATTCAGTATGAGAATGATAAAGAACATACCCTCAGCGGAAAATTTATTCTGACCATTGGGAAAAAAGCTGTAATTTTAACAAAGGACCGAAAACCAATAATTGTTAAACGCTGGAAGCCATTGTCAATTGGAAATTATATGGACCAATCCAAAATTGATTCACTTTCTTCTGCTGGAGCCAATATTGCTGAAGTATATCAAGACAGAGACGGATGGATATGGGAGGGAATTGTTAACCAGCATGGAAATCATTTTAATATCATTGCAGATAATAAAATCTTGTTCACAATATCATTTTGAAAATATTTTTTCACAGACCTGACATCTTAATAACAATTTGAAAATCTACAGGAATTTTAAAAACTATCAGAAACATGCTTACATCTTCTCAAAAAACTGTGGTCATAGGTATTGACGGGCTCAGTCTCAGCCTGGCCAGATCCTTGTCAGACAAGGGCATTTTTAAAAACATCTCCCACTTAGTTAATACGCCCGAGTGCATCGCCATCACCTCTGAACTTCCAGATGTCTCTCCGGTAAACTGGGCATCATTCTTTACGGCCAAGGGACCTGAAGAACATGGCATCTATGGTTTTACAACCATTGATCCCTGCTCGTACCAATTAAGTCTGATTGATTATACCCATGTCAGATCCCAGGCCATCTGGGACAAAATCGCCCAAAAAGGTAAAACAAGCAAGATAATCAATCTGCCCTGCACTTACCCAGCCCCAGCTATCCGGGGCATGCTCATATCAGGGTTTATTGCCCCTGATTTGGAAAATGCTGTTTATCCCAAGGCTGTTTTGCCTATGCTGAAAAACATGGACTACAGGCTTGAAGCAGATACCATAAAAGGTTTGACCCAGCCGGAAGTCCTGCTCCAGGACCTCAAGCAGACCCTTTCATCACGCATCAGGGCTTTTGACCTTTTCTGGCCGGACCTTGCCTGGGATTTTTTCACCATTGTCTTTACTGAGCTTGACCGCATGAGTCATTTTCTTCAGGATGCCATTTTGGATGAAAAGCATCACCTGCACTCGCTGTGTATGGA
The DNA here is from genome assembly GCA_046260325.1 of Desulfonatronovibrio sp. Lineage (GTDB taxonomy): Bacteria > Desulfobacterota > Desulfovibrionia > Desulfovibrionales > Desulfonatronovibrionaceae > Desulfonatronovibrio. Next base: position 3,336 of record JBHEPK010000164.1, on the reverse strand, counting down.
AGTGCTCAAGGCCTTAGACCAGGCTGCAGGCCATGTATTAATGAGATATTATGAGCTTGAAGAGCCCAAAGAACTTTTGATTGTGGCAGACCATGGATTTACCACCTTAGAATGTGAAGTGGACATCAATTGTCTGCTCCGGGCTGAAGGCCTTCTCTCCCTGATCAAAAGTCCGGAAAACGAATTGGACCTTACATGTATAGATATTTCAAGCCGGTCCTTTGCCTTAGACCCGGGAAGGATTTACATCCATACACGGAAACGTTTTTCCAGGGGAAATGTATCCAATATAGAATACGCAAGCCTGAGAGAAAAAATCAGAAACACTCTGCTGTCTCTTGAACACCACGGCAGAAAAGTAATGAGCGCTGTTTATCCGGGAGAAGAAATCTATCCGTCTGGCAAAGGCATGCCCCCGGATCTTTTATGTGTTCCCAACAAAGGGTTCGATCTCAAGGCAAAATTTGACCGTAACCGGGTTTTTGGTCACTTTGGCAGGACAGGCACACATAGTTGTGATGATGTATTTTTTTATCACTCCTGCGGAAACAAACCTGACAGGATCAGAGATATCCTGGCAGCATATTAGAATCCTTTTAACAAGAGCCCACCAAATCAAAGAAACATACACACCATGATAAATTATAAAGAAAGTCTTAATCCAGCCCAATTTGAAGCAGTAACCACCACTGAAGGCCCTGTTCTGGTAATAGCCGGAGCAGGCAGCGGTAAGACCAGAACAATAGTCTACCGCCTGGCCTATCTTGTGGAGCAGGGCATTGTCCCGGAAAATATTCTTTTGCTTACTTTTACCCGAAAGGCTGCCAACCAGATGCTTTTCAGGGCTGGACACCTTCTTGGCCGTGAACTGGGAAGCGTCAGCGGCGGAACCTTTCATGGGTTCAGTTACATGCTCTTAAGAAAATTTGCTTCAGCCCTGGGATTCAGCAATGGTTTTCAGATTATGGATGCCGGAGACAGCGAAGAAATCATCAAGGGCATCAGGGCAGAGCTGAAGCTCGGCAAAGGTGATCGTTCATTTCCCCGCAACAGGACTATTCTTTCTTTTATCAGCAAGGCCAGAAACAAAGAATTATCTCTGGAGCAGGTTGTGGAAAAGGATGCCTTTCATTTAAGGACTTATCTCGAAGATTTTGAACGGGTTGAAAAGGCTTATTCCATTGAGAAGCAGCGCCTGGCCCTCCTGGACTACGATGACCTGCTCTTTTTTCTGGAACGACTTTTAACCGAGCATACTGAGGTGCTGGATTTTGTCAGAAGCATATATAAATACAGCATGGTGGATGAATACCAGGACACCAACCTGGTCCAGGCCAGGCTGGCCAGACTAATCGCGTCTCAAAACGGCAACATCATGGTCGTGGGAGATGATGCCCAGTCCATATATGGATTCCGGGGAGCAGATGTCGGCAATATTCTTGATTTTCCAAACCTTTTTCCCAGCACAAAAACCATCAGGCTGGAGGAAAACTATCGCTCCACCCAGCCCATCCTGAACCTGACCAATGATATCCTTCTGCATATGGAACATAAGTTTGACAAAAAGCTTTTTTCCCAGCGCACCGAGGGACCTGAACCAGAACTTATCCGCCCTGCCAGTGATATGAGTCAGGCCAGAAATTTACTGAACAAAATTACTGAACTGAGCGCAAAATATCCTTTGCATGAAATAGCGGTTCTGTTCAGAGCAGGTTACCACTCCTATCCCCTTGAAGTAGAGCTGAACAAAGCATCCATAGATTATCAGAAATTCGGGGGCATCAAATTTTCCGAAGCCGCCCATATTAAGGATGTATTATCTTTTATGCGTATGGCAGATGCTGCACCTGATTTTCTATCCTGGAAAAGAGGCCTTGGCCTTTTACCAGGTATCGGCCCCAAAACAGCTGAAAAACTTTTCAAAGCCTATACTCAAGGTCAGCATGAAGATCTCTTGAAATTCGCAACCAAGAATAATGAGTTTTCCAGACTCAGAGAGCTTCTTGCGGATATCTCAGGACTGACAACTAATCCTTCTCAGGTACTTTCCATGGTCATTGAATTCTATAAACCCATCCTGGAAACAAAATATGCTGAAGACCTTCCCAAACGCCTGAGCGGTCTTGAACAGCTGGAGCAGATAGTTTCCGGATACAATGATCTTCAAGTTTTTCTGGCAGATATGGTTCTGGAAAACTCTGATCCCTTGGGAACCAGGGCAAAAGAAGATGCTCTGGTCCTGTCCACCATCCATTCAGCCAAAGGCTTGGAATGGCCAGCTGTTATGGTTATTGACCTTGTGGAGGACCGCTTCCCTTCGCGGAAAGCCATGCAGGCTCCTGGAGAACTGGATGAAGAACGCAGACTCTTGTATGTAGCCTGTACCAGGGCCAGGGATTATCTGGGGCTTTTTGTACCGTCCAGCGTTTATCACCGCGGAAGCGGATTTAATCAGCCTGTTCAGGAAAGCCCTTTTATCCAGGAACTTTCTCCGGCAAGTTTTAGAGAACTTCGAGAAAACACCTTAGGCAGACTGAGCGAAAAACCGAGTCCTGCTCCGTCAGCTGAGATGAAGACTCGTTCTGATTCAAAAACCCCGGCAAGTGCTTACTGCAGCCATAAAATATTTGGCCGGGGCAAGATAGTAATGGCCATTCCCCCCAATAAATATAAGGTTAATTTCCCTGGATTCGGCCTTAAAATCATAAACGGGGACTATCTGACCATTGAGGACTGAGTTGTTATTATGTTAAAATCAGAAAACCATTTTCTGGAACTTATCAGTAAAACCTTCCCCAATACCCATCAGCACATGCTGGTGGGGCGAGGAGATGACTGCGCTGTTTTGGCCTGCCCGGCCAAACTTTGCTTGAGCAGTGATCTTTTCCTTGAAGACGTACACTTCAGATTAAAATACTTCAGCCCTGAAGATGTGGGATACAAGGCCCTGGCTGTAAATTTAAGCGATCTGGCTGCTCATGGAGCAGTGCCGCTGGGTTTTAACCTTAACCTCATCTGGCCCAGACATTTGGATTCTGATTTTTGCCGGGATATGCTTGAAGGCATGGCCAAGCTGGCCCGTCAATTTGATCTTGGCCTCACCGGAGGAGATTTGAGTTTCGGTAACAGCCTGGGGCTTGGAATAACCATCTGGGGACAGAGTCCCGAAAGGATCATGTTAAGAGGCAAGTGCCGGCCAGGGGACGTAATTTTTCTGGTGGGAGATATTGGTCTGGCCAGATGCGGACTCATGACTCTGGAAAATGAACCTGAATTATCTAAAAAATTTCCACTGGCCATTTCCAGACATTTACGTCCTCTGCCCCTGGTCATAGA
>JBHEPK010000163.1:557-4592 GCA_046260325.1 Desulfonatronovibrio sp. | reverse complement strand
TTCAACAGGGTAAAAAGACTCGCTCGCAATGACACCTGACAGTCACAGATGAGGTTGCGCAATACCTGTCATTGCGAGAGAGCGCAGCGAACGAAGCAATCTGCATGGCAAAACCTTAATATGCTAAATTTGTAACCAATACGATTCAAGTTGCTTTGAACTGTTCAGCACGTCATTTCATTTTATTATTTGGATGCCTGAATCCTACCGCATGAAAAGTCAAAGAGCCTTTTGCTGAAAGCTTTTTCAAAGTTGAACAGGACTCCGGACCCGTCATCTCGTCCAAAGCCTGAAACCAGAATTAAAGCCGGTTAATCCTGGTCGCTGATAATCTCGCAGACACCCTTGGAACAGGCCTGAATAGAGCCAAAACAATTTTCCACGTTTTTAAAGCCAAGTTTTTTAAGGATTGAAGCAGCAATAATTGCTCTATGTCCGCTGCCGCAGAATGTGGTTATTTGTTCTTCAGTGCCAAGTTCATGTGCCCGTTTTTGCAGTTCACCGAGGAAAATATGTTTTGCTCCGGGCAGGTGTTCTTTTCTAAACTCGCTTCCGGTCCTGATATCCAGCAGGGTAAATTCTTCATTGGTTGATATTCTTCTTTGAATTTCCCCTGCATAAACAGCAGGAATGCTTTCAAAGTATTTGCCTTGTATTTCCCATTCGCCAAGGGCATTGTGCAGAAATCCACTGACACGATCAAAACCGATTCTGACAAGGTAGGTGACTGCCTTTTTTAAATCTTCCATGGAATCGCCAACCAGTCCGATATCTGCATTGTAAGTCAAAAACCATCCTGCATACAATGGAACCATATTCAGGGGGATAGATATACTTCCTGGTATATGTACGCCGGAAAATGACTGTGCGCTTCTGATATCCAGAATCTGCATGCCCTGCTGAGACATTTCTTCAAATTCATGGACGTTTAACGGCCTGGGAAGTTGAATCTGACCCAGAAAGGGGGGACCATTGAGGTTGTATTCTTCCATTCTGGAAAAATATGGAGGTAAAGAATGCTCTTCATTGACCTTGGTTTTGATAAATTCATTTTTATCTTTTATCTGGAGAAGAGTATTATTCAACCGCTCGTAGCCCAATGTGGAAAATTCTCGGTCAGCCATTCCTGATCCACATACAGAGCCTGCACCATGGGCAGGATAGATAATTACCTGATCGCCAAGCGGGAGAATCTTATTGAAAATACTGTCGTACAAGAGTCCAGCCATTTTTTCCTTTTTATCAGGGAAAAAGTCAGTCCGGCCTACATCTCCAATAAAAAGGGCGTCACCAGTGAATATCCCCAGGGGGTTTTTCCCTGATTTGGTATCAAAGAGGATCAGGCTGATGCTTTCCATGGTGTGTCCCGGAGTTTCAAGAACTTTCAGGCCGATATCGCCCAGGTTGAAGACATCTCCTTCCTTTGTCGGGCGGCCATATGTAAACGGCAGGTTCGCTCCGTGATATATTTCTGCTCCTGTCAATTCAGCCAGCTCTCTTGAGCCGATTGCGTAATCCTCATTGCGGTGGGATTCAAAAATATGTGTAATTCTGCACCCCATGCTGTAAGCCATTTTTAAGTAGATTTCACAGTCTCTTCTGGGATCAATTACCGCGGCTTTGCCTTTATCTCCAATTAAGTATGACAGTTGGGAAAGGCCTTCTGATTTTATTTTTTCTAAAAACATAAATTTCTCCCTTTAATAGATTCAGTGGTTAACAGTGTTGTAGTTTTATTGACTTTGTATGACCGCAAGGATAATTTTTCAAGTTGACAGAAATTTCAGCCTGATGCTGACAATATCATAAAATCATACAGGCTGCAGCGGTCAAGTCTGAATTACAGTTTTTTTTAAAAAATTTCCAGCAACAATGGATTTAGATAATGGGATACATAAATACCCGGCAATGCCTTGATGACCTGGAATTCAGGGGAGACCTGGTTAGAATCAATCAGGAAGTTGATCCTTATATTGAGGCCGGAGCTATCCAGCGCAGAGTTTATCAAAGTGGAGGGCCTGCCCTTTTGTTTACCAATGTCAGGGGAACTTCTTTTCCCATGGCTGCCAATATGTTCGGGACCATGAAAAGGGCCAGATTTATCTTTCGGGATACACTGGGTACTCTTGATAAATTGTTTAATCTGAAAATTGATCCTCTGCTTTTTTTAAAAGCTCCCTGGAAATATTACAAGGTGCTTCCAATGCTTGCCAGGGTAATGCCTGGTTTTGTTAAAGACGGTCCTGTACTTTACGGTCAAACAGAAATTGATAAACTGCCCGGTCTAATTTCATGGCCCATGGATGGAGGGGCTTATGTGACCCTGCCTCAGGTTTATTCGGAAAATCCCTGTAAGCCGGGCATCATGAACTCCAATATGGGTATGTACAGAGTGCAGCTGACAGGAAATGATTTCGACCTTAACAGAGAAGCGGGGCTTCATTATCAGATTCATAGAGGCATTGGTCATCATCATCAGCTATCCCTGCAAAAAAATGAGCCATTAAGAGTAAATATTTTTGTTGGCGGACCCCCGGCCATGACTCTTTCCGCTGTTATGCCCCTGCCTGAGAATGTTCCTGAAATGATCTTTGCCGGGGCCCTATCCGGAAACAGGATCAAACTGGTCAGAAGCCTAAACGGCCTGCCCATACCGGCTGAAGCAGACTTCTGTATTTCCGGATGGATAGACCCAGGCCGTGAAAAGCCAGAGGGACCTTTTGGAGATCATCTTGGTTATTACAGTCTGAAGCATGATTTTCCAGTGCTCAGGGTGGATAAGGTATATCACAGGAAAGATGCTGTATGGCCCTTTACCACTGTGGGCCGTCCACCTCAGGAAGACACGGTATTCGGCACATTGATTCATGAACTTACCCATCAGCTTATACCCACGGTATTCAGTGGTGTAAGCGAAGTTAACGCTGTGGATGCGGCCGGGGTTCATCCCCTGCTTCTCGCAGTGGGCCGGGAAAGTTATGTCCCTTATACCAGAGAGCGTCAGCCCCAGGAATTATTAACCTGCGCCATGAATCTTCTGGGTCAGAGTCAGACCTCATTGTCAAAATATCTTATCATTGCGGCCCGGGAAGATGATTGGTCCCTGACAGCCAGGCGTATCCCGGATTTCTTCAACCATGTTCTGAAAAGAATAGATTTTTCCAGGGATCTGCATTTTATCACAAGGACAACCATGGATACCTTGGATTATTCCGGTATCAGCCTGAATCAGGGATCAAAGCTCATTATGGCTGCTGCCGGACATATCAAGCGCGATCTTGGAATGAAGCTGCCCAAAGACATGGAGCTTGGAGATGGCTTTTCCAGAATTAAATACATGGCCCCGGGAATTTTTGCTGTTCAAGGCCCCAAGAACAATAGTCCCCGCGATACGCATGATCCCTTGATGGCTGATCTGGCCAGGCGCCTTGAGCAAGTTTCAGGCATTGAAAAATTTCCCATGGTTGTAGTTGTGGATGACGCAGTTTTTACAACAGCATCCTGGGACAATTTTTTATGGGTGGTCTTTACCAGGTCAGATCCGGCGACTGATATTTACGGCATAGGCGAGTTTGTTAATTGCAAGCACTTTGGAGCCACCAGGGGCATAGTGATTGATTCCAGGCTCAAGCCGTACCACCCCCCTGTACTTGAAGATGACCCTGAAGTTGAGAAAAAGGTGGACAAGTTTGGTGAAAAGGGCGGACCATTATATGGTATTATCTGATTCCGTTTATTCCCCGATAATCTTGATAAGAACGCGTTTTTTTCTCCGGCCGTCAAATTCTCCGTAAAATATTCTTTCCCAGGTTCCGAAATCAAGCCGGCCATCTGTTATGGCTACCACAACTTCCCGGCCCATAATCTGTCTTTTCATATGAGCATCTGCATTATCTTCACCGACATTATGACGGTAACCGGACACTGGCTCATGGGGGGCCAGTTTTTCTAACCAGATTTTATAGTCGTGATGCAGGCCGGATTCGTCGTCATTGATGAACACACTGGCTGTTATGTGCATGGCATTGACAAGTA
>JBHEPK010000163.1:0-547 GCA_046260325.1 Desulfonatronovibrio sp. | reverse complement strand
TACCATGCCTTCCTTGACGCCACTATTGTCCACAGCCTTCTGGACTTCACCGGTTATATTTACAAAGTCCATTCTGGCCGGGACATTCATCCAGAGTTCCTGGCGATAAGTTTTCATGATTTTCTGCTCCTTGTTTTTTTGCTTTGTAGCTCATTAAATATTTTTTTTCAAACTCCGGGCTGTGTTCTGGAAAATACAAAAGGATGTGTGTTAATGATTTCTCATGTGATTAGTAATATTTTTGCTGTTGATGATAAGTATCTATCCAAAGCTCAAGAGCACTTGGATAACCTGACCAAGCCTAAGGGAAGCCTGGGGGTTCTGGAGAAGCTGGCAGCAAGGATTTATGCAATCGGCCAGGGAGAAAGTCCTTGTGTTGAACCGGGCCTTATCTACACCTGCGCAGCTGATCATGGAGTTGCTTCAAGTGGTGTAAGTTTGTTCCCACAGGAAGTTACCAGGCAAATGGTTGTTAATTTTCTCCATGGAGGGGCAGCCATAAATGTACTGGCCAGGAGTGTGGGGCTGGATTTGAAAGTAGTTGATG
>JBHEPK010000162.1:0-4608 GCA_046260325.1 Desulfonatronovibrio sp. | reverse complement strand
CATAGAGATAGAAGCATGGAAGAAAACCTTGATCTGTTCCAAAGAATGCGGGCAGGGGAGTTTGATGAAGGCCGTCATGTTCTAAGGGCCAAAATAGACATGTCTTCGCCCAACATCAATATGCGCGATCCTGTCCTGTTTCGTATAGTCAGGGCTGATCATCACCAGACAGGAGATGAGTGGTGCATTTATCCTACTTATGATTATGCCCATTGCCTGTCTGATGCCATAGAAGGGATAACCCATTCTCTTTGTTCTCTGGAATTTCAGGATCACCGTCCTTTGTATGACTGGATACTTGATCAGTTACCGGTCAAATGCCATCCACGGCAGATTGAATTCGCCAGGCTCAATCTCAATTATACGGTCCTGAGCAAACGCAAGCTTTCCAGGCTGGTTAGTGAAGGCTTTGTGGACTCCTGGGATGATCCCAGAATGCCTACCTTGTCCGGAATAAGACGCAGGGGATATACTCCGGGCTCCATAAGAAAGTTTTGTGATATCATAGGAGTGGGCAAGAGTGACAATATTGTTGATATGTCCATGCTGGAATACTGTATTCGTGAGGATTTGAACAAAAACGCCCCAAGGTTTCTCGGAGTACTTAATCCGGTTAAACTGATTATTACTAATTATCCTGAAAATCAGGAAGAGGAGCTTGAAGCCATAAACAACCCTGAGGATGAATCCATGGGCACAAGGATGATTCCCTTTTCCAGGGAACTTTATATTGAGCGTGATGACTTTATGGAAGATCCTCCAAAGAAATTTTTCCGTCTCGCTCCAGGAAGGGAAGTAAGGCTCAGGTACGCATATTTTGTGACTTGCGAAAAGGCAGTAAAAGATCCTGAGACAGGAGAAATTACTGAGATTCATTGCACTTATGACCCCGCCACCAAAGGTGGAGATTCCCCGGACGGGCGCAAGGTAAAAGCCACACTGCACTGGGTCTCGGCAAAACATGCTGTCAAAGCCAGGGTAAATTTATATGATCGTCTTTTTTCCAGACCTAACCCCACAGAGGAAGAGAAAAAGGGGGTTGATTTTACAGAATATCTAAATCCTGAATCGTTAAAGGTCCTGGATGAATGTTTTGTGGAACCAGGCCTGGCATATTTAGAAAAAGGAAGCAGCTGTCAATTTGAACGGCTGGGTTATTTTTGTGTGGATCAGGACAGTAAACCCGGGTTGCCTGTATTTAACCGTACAGTAACCCTGCGTGATGCCTGGGCAAGACTGCAGAAAAAGAAATAGCTCAACTTATTCACTATGGTTTTGGTCAGGCTGACTTTACGAAATGAAAAGAGGATTTGGTAACTATCTATCATAACAGGAAAAAGATATGATTAGACCACTTGATTGTGCCCTGACCATTGCCGGATCTGACTGCGGGGGAGGCGCCGGTATTCAGGCGGATCTCAAGACCTTTACCATGCATGGGGTGTATGGATTGTCTGTTGTTACAGCCCTTACAGCCCAGAATACCGTAGGAGTGCATGGCATTTCAGTGCCGGATAAGGGATTTGTGGCTCTTCAGCTGGAAAAGGTTCTGGAAGATTTTCCCGTAAAGGCTGCCAAAACCGGCATGCTTTTTTCAGCTCAAATTATTTCTGAAGTTTCATCTGTTCTCAGCAGCAGTCAGTTCCCCATTGTTGTAGATCCTGTGTGTGTAAGCCAGACCGGGCACAAACTTCTTCAGGAAGATGCTGTTGCTGCCCTTAAAGATCAGATTCTGCCCCTGGCAGCTTTGATTACACCGAACAAGCCTGAAGCTGAATTTCTAACAGGAATGAAAAGTATAGACAGCCCTGATGATATTTATCAGGCTATGGATATTTTTATGGATATGGGTGCCCAGTCTGTACTGATTAAGGGCGGGCACTTCATGGGGCAGGAAAATATGGTTGACTGGATTAAGGTAAAGGGATCAGAGCCTTTGTCCATAATAAGACCCCGGATAAATACCCGAAATACCCATGGAACCGGATGCACTCTGTCGGCAGCCATTACTGCAAATCTCGCGCGTGGATATGATATGTCTGAAGCTGTTCAAAGGGCCAGGGATTATCTGCAGAAGGCTTTGGAAAATAGTTTTGATCTTGGTCATGGGGATGGTCCGGTAAATCACCTGACTGCTTTCTGAAAGAGAGCTTTTCAGGCACATTAATCCCTATAAATCCTTCTTACTTTTTGTCTGTCTGCTCCGGGAAAATTGTTTTTGTGAGGCTTTTCCTGTCAAAATGAATAATGAATTTTTTTTTAAGGAAATTTTACGCTGCCTCGTTGATGGCCAGCAGGTGGCAAGCGCTGTAATCTGTTCCAGAACCGGATCGGCTCCGCGCAGTCCTGGAGCAAGAATGCTCATGACCCGGGATGGGACAGTAATGGACAGTGTCGGCGGCGGGGTGCTGGAATCTGAGATCATTTCCTGCATGAAAGAGACCCTTGAACATGGACAGGCTGCCATAAGACATTTTTCTCTTTCTGCGTCTCAAGCTTCAAAAGAAGGATTAATCTGCGGGGGGAACATAGATGTTCTGGTGGAACGTATTGACCCTGATCATGAATCTGTGGTCCTGTATGAAGAGATTTTGAAAAGACTGGGCCAGACCAGGGATGTTCATTTAATTACATTGCTGGATAAAAACAGCATTAGACGTATGCTTTGGCCAGGCAATTCTGAAATTCCAGAGCATATTCTCCGGGCCATTGGCAATCCTTATAATACAAAATTACTCTGGGAGGATGATAAGGCCTGGGTAATGAGCTGCTTAAGGGCTCAACCTGAACTGTTCATTTTTGGAGCCGGGCATGTGGGACGACATACAGCTTTACTGTCTGCTCAAGTGGGTTTTGAGGTCACCATCCTTGACGATCGGCAGGAATTTGCTGATCCAAAACAGTTTCCTTCCTATATAAATGTTTGTCACATTTTTGAATTCATCCATTTTTTAGAAAAAATCAGTATATCGCGGTCTGCTTTTGTTCTTATTATGACCAGGGGGCATGTACATGACGCAGAAGTACTGGCGCAGATCCTCAAGACTCCAGCCTCTTATATCGGCATGATTGGCAGTGTTCGCAAACGTGATGCAATCTTTAATTCTCTAAACCTCGCTGGAGTAAAAAAAGAGAACTTGAGCCGGGTGCATTGTCCTGTGGGTCTGAGCATCGGGGCAGAAACTCCGGAAGAAATCGCAGTAAGTGTTGTGGCTCAGCTGATTCAGGTCCGGGCTAAGCTTCAGAGGCATTTGCCCTCGTGACTGAGAAATTTGCAGCTATTATCCTGGCAGCCGGAAATTCAACACGCATGGGAGCCTGTAAACAACTGCTTCCTGTAGATGGTACTCCCATGCTTGATCGCTGCATTCACCTGATGCAGACATGTCTGATACATGACATTATAGTGGTTGTCAGAGACAGCCATGAAGCTATTATTCAACGAGTAAGAAATTTAAATGCCTTGCTGGTAATCAACCCTGACTCGCGCAACCAGGATATGTTCAGTTCAGTCATGGCAGGAACTTCGGCCTTACCAGCTTCTGCTACTGCCTTTTTTGTTCTTCCCTGCGACATTCCTTTAGTCAAACCTGATACCATAAACACTTTGAGAGAGCGGTGGATCAAGGCAGGAAGCAATTTTTGCGGAATACTAAAGCCGGTGTATAAAGAACGGTGCGGCCATCCACCGCTGATCCACAGAGGGCATATTTATAAAATGCGAACCTGGAAAGGACAGGGAGGCATGGGGGGATACTTCAGGGGGTTGTCTGCCTCTGGATTAGAAAAAGTAATATATGTCCAGGTTAATGATCCGGGTATTATGTTTGATATGGATACCCCTCAGGATCTGAACCGGGCAAAGGATTATCTAAGTATTGAAAAAAACTTTTATCCTGCAGGCTGATGAGCAGAGAAGTTTATATCATGTCCAGTAAAATCTCTTTCAAATCAGCCAATTCCCTGCTTACCTTTTTCAAAAATCAGGCTTTGAAAATTGATCTCTTTCTGGATACATTACCTGCTCAGGCGTAGCATCAGATTCCCGGCTGCTTCACGCCTGTATTCAGCAGTTGCCCGGATGTCACTGATGGGCTTAACGGAACTGCGGACCATGTCTGCAGTATTACGCAATGCACTTAAGCTCAGTTTTCGGCCCACCAGAGCATTTTCTGCCTCTCTTGGGCGAATCACTGTGGGACCGACACTGCCCAGGGACAGCCTCGCCTCCTTAATTATCCCCCTTTGACCTGTTCTGATCATGGCAGCCAGACTGACCATGGCTATGGCCAGAGCCTTGCGCTGCCCGATTTTTTCAAAATGGTGGATCTGAAAACCCTGATCTAACGGTATATGCACCTGGGCCAGAATCTCACCAGGCTTCATGGCTGTCCGGCCAGGACCAGTAATAAACTGCTCCATGGAAAGCGTGCGCTGTGTGTTTCTGGAAAGCAGTAAAATTTTTGCTCCCAGCACATGCAGGGCAGGCAGACTGTCTCCTGCCGGTGAAGCAGTACAGATATTGCCGCCAAGAGTACCCATGTTTCGGATCTGCGGCCCGCCAAGATGAGTCAGCGCACGGGGTAGAATCGGAGCATGGTGCTGTAT
>JBHEPK010000161.1:0-4662 GCA_046260325.1 Desulfonatronovibrio sp. | reverse complement strand
GAATTTATTTTACCGTGAGCATCGGGGTGGCCTCTTACCGAAAAGACATCAAAAATGAAGACGAGATATTCAGAATGGCTGATAATGCACTGTATAAAGCCAAGTCCGGTGGAAGAAACCTTGTTGTTACCTACGAAAATCAATCTTCAAAAATTGATCATTGATAACTCTATAGAATACTTCTTAACGCCCTGGAAAGAGGCACTTCTTAAACGGGTAAACGTTCCAACACTCCCTTACTCGCTGTAACAGCAAATACTCAACCAGGTGACAGAGAAACATTCCTTGATGCCGGTATGGATGATTACATAGGGAAACCGGTCAGCCTTGAGGATTTTCAGAGGGTTTTCAGTAAGTTCTTTGGAGAGAAGGAAATACAGACCTGATTTACTATAATTCGGCTAACACATGACATGGTCCGGTTTAATTATTCTAAAGACTGGCTGCAAATGGCTTGGCAATTAGGGCAGGGTTAAACTTGTCTCAGAGCATGGACGTTAGTCTTGACCCTAATACACCCTTTGTTTCTCTCTTGAAAACGAATCTCATTTCAGGTTAATGTCATTGCTTAAAGTGGTATTTTAATTTACAATCAATATTTCTTATGGAGTTGAGGATGCACCATCCTTCCAAGAAGAAAAATCAGTTCGGGAAAATATCGTTATAGTGATGACGAAACAATTCAAACCAGACATTTACCATAAGGAATGATGTAATGGACAAAAATACGCAAGACCGCCCATTCGACAGCTCTGGGCATGCATCACCATTGGCCTGGACAGCCTGGATCATACTTGGCTTGTCCGGACTGGCCGGGTTGTTCGTGGTCAGCCTATACAACTATCTCCTGTTCCATACTCTGGTTGAGATGTTCTCCATTGCCGTGGCCTGGTCCGTGTTCATGCTCGTCTGGAACGCCCGGGACTTCCTCAAAAACGACGCCCTGCTCAACCTTGGCGTAGCCTTCCTGTTTATTGGCTTCCTGGACCTTTTGCATACCCTGGCCTTCAAAGGCATGGGCGTGTTTGCCGAACACTGGGGGGCCAATCTGCCCACCCAGCTTTGGATTGCGGGTCGGTACATGGAGGCTGCGGCACTGTTTACGTTCGTCCTACTTCTTGGCCGACGCACCAGGCCTGCCCTGTCTCTGGCAGGCTGGGGCGGGGGAGCAGCGCTGCTGCTTTTGGCGATTTTTGTATGGCGTATCTTTCCAGACTGCTTTGTTCAGGGAGTTGGCCTGACCCCCTTTAAGATAGGTAGTGAATATCTGATCTGCCTGATCCTGCTTGCAGCAATGGCCCTGCTCCGTCAACGGCGTAAGCTGATCGATTCCCGGGTCTACCGGCTGATGCTTGCGTCCATGCTGGTCACCATTTTTGCTGAACTGTCCTTTACCCTCTATATGGACGTCTACGGCATCTTCAACCAAATCGGACACTATTTTAAACTGATTTCCTACCTGCTCATCTATCTGGCTCTGATCCAGTCCGGCCTGCGCAGGCCCTTTGCCCTGCTGTTCCGAGCCCTTGACGAGGAAAAAGTAGCCCTGCGCGAAAGCGAAGAAAAACACCGCAGACTCTTCGAGACCATGGCCATGGGTGTGGTTTATCATGCTTTTGATGGGACTATTATCTCAGCCAACCCGGCTGCGGAGAAAATTCTCGGCCTCTCTTTGGATCAGATGCAGGGCAAGACATCCTTGGATCCGCGCTGGAAGATGATCAAGGAAGACGGCACAGAAGTTCAGGGGCCGGACCATCCAGCCATGATCACCCTGCGTACTGGAGAAATTGTCGGACCTGTAATCCGGGGAGTGTTTCATACAGGCAAGAACGCCCACGTCTGGCTGTCCATCACGTCGATTCCTTTGTTCCAGCCGGGAGAAAAAAAAACCTTTCAGGTGTATGCCACGTTTGAAAATATCACCGAGCGTAAACTGGCAGAGGAAGTCATTGCCCAGAGCGAACGTCGGTTCCGTATGCTCTTTGATCAGAACAAGGACGCCATTCTCTGGGCCAACAAAGAAGGATTCATCATCCGCTGCAATCCTGCTGCGCAAAGACTGTTTGGCCTTGACAGGGAAAAACTTTTGGGCCTGCATCAGACTGCTCTGCATCCTCCGGCAAAGCTCAACTATTACCGGGAAAGGTTCGCCCAAAATGTCCAGGACAAAAGCTTCTTGAACTCAGATGCTGAGATTGTCAACAGCGCCGGAGCAATCAAGCACGTCAATCTTTTTTCAACTATAATTAACGTGGACGGAGAAGAGGTCAACCAGGGCATTTTCGTGGACATTACTGAGAAACACCAGGCCAGGCTGGATATTGAACGCTTTAAACTGGCCATGGACAGCAGTTCTGACAGCTTTTTTCTCATTGACCCCGTATCCTTGCGTTTTGTGGATGCCAATCGCCAGGCCTGGGAGGCTTTGGGCTTGACCAGGGAAAAACTGCTGCGCATGGGTCCGCAGGATGTCACTCCCCATTATTCCCGTGAGGAACTGGAAAAACTATTCAACTCGGTAGCCGATGCAAGTGACCAATCAGGAACCATTGAGGACTTCCATGTACGCCAGGATGGCCAGAGATTCCCGGTTGAAGTCAAACTGCAGAAGTTTGAACAGGACGGCAAACATTTTTTCATCGCCGTGGCCAGGGATATATCCGAACGTAAAATTGCCGAAAAAGCCCTGCTTAAGGCCAAACAGCAGGCTGAGGCCGCCAACCAGGCCAAATCTGAGTTTCTGGCCAATATGAGCCATGAGATACGCACCCCCATGAACGGGGTCATCGGTATGACCGATCTGCTCCTGGATACTCCCCTTGCTTCTGATCAGAAAAATCTTGCTCAGTCAATTCAAGTCAGCGCTGAATCATTGCTGGTGCTGATAAATGACATCTTGGATTTTTCCAAAATCGAGGCCGGACATCTTGAACTGGAAAATATCCAATTTGATCTTCATCATCTGCTTGATGATCTTGTCTCCATTATGGCTGTTCAAGCCCATAAAAAAGGCCTGAAAATAACATTCATGCCGGATCCGGATGTTCCGGCCAGGATTCAGGGAGATCCCACCCGTCTTCGTCAGATCCTGACCAATCTCATTGGCAATGCTATAAAATTTACCAGCAAAGGTGAGGTTGTAATTGGTATTTCCAAACAGCAGAATGCAGAAGAAAATCAAGAAATTAAGGAATCTGTTTCAAAGACCACCCTGCTCTTTACCATCAGCGATACTGGCATTGGAATTCCAGAGGACAAAATAAAGACCCTTTTCAACAAATTTTCCCAGGTGGACACGTCCACTACCCGCAAATTTGGCGGAACAGGTATGGGACTGGTTATCTCCAAACAGCTAACCGCAATGATGGGCGGAAAAATCGGAGTGGAAAGCGTATATGGTCAGGGGTCAAAGTTCTGGTTTACCATCTGTTTTGTCAGGCAAGAGGATGAAATGAACCAGGCTCTGCTGCCGGACAATCTTGAGAACAAACACACTCATGTGGTCAAGGATGATCATAAATCCTCACGTCCTGCAATGATCCGAAATTTTGAACGGAAAATAAAAAATGACCAGGACACCTTGCCTGAACTGCAAGGTCATGTGCTCGTGGCAGAGGATACTCTAATTAATCAGAAAGTAGCTCTTGGAGTTTTGAAAAAACTGGGTCTGAGTGCAGACATTGCCATCAACGGAGCTGAAGCTGTAAAGGCTGTCCAGAATAAAAGCTATGACCTGGTGCTCATGGATATGCATATGCCGGAGATGGACGGGCTCTGCGCAACAAGGAAAATCAGGCAAATGATGAATGATGAAAGCGGAATGCTGAAAGATCAAGACGGAAGTCAAAAGTCAGGGTTACAGGTGCAAAAAGTTAGAGAAGATGATCCTGATTCCTCATTCAGCATTCACCACTCAGCATTCAGAATTCCCATTATCGCCATGACAGCCGCAGCCATGCAGGAAGACCGGGAGCGGTGCTTTAAGGCCGGTATGGATGATTACCTGGCCAAGCCGGTAAATCCCGAAGATTTGGGCCGGATTCTATCCAAATGGCTGGCGGAAGAAAGGAGACAGGGGGAAGTTAGCTACCAAATTTCAGAGGTCAGAGATCAGAAGTCAGCAAGACAAGGACAGGAATCAGGAGCAAAGAACGGAAACCAGGAGACTACAAGTTGCTTTGTCTGTTCAAAATCAACGTTCGACAAAGAAGATCTTATGGAAAGAACAGGGCATGACCAGGAGTTCGCAGATGAAATTATGAACTTTTATTTGGAATCCGTGCCCGAAAACATAAAATCTCTCAAAGTCTTTATTGAGCAGGGCCAAAGCGAAGGAGCAACCCGTGCGGCTCATTCAATCAAGGGAAGTTCAGGCAGTATAAGTTGCTTGGCTATGGCCGAAATTGCTGAAAATATTGAAGAGGCCGGTCATTCAAAAGACCTTGACAAGATGAAGACCCTCTTGCCTGAACTGGAAATGCAGTTTACAAAATGCATGGTTGTGATAAATAGATACCTGGATAATTCAGACGAGTCTGCAAAGAGTAGAGAATCAGATAGTAAGCTTTAATTGTATGTCGAATAACTCTTTGATTTTTCAGTCATCTGTCTTTTGGCCACTGTTCTAGTCATGACCCAAAGACTTTTTGCAGGTACATT
>JBHEPK010000160.1:437-4664 GCA_046260325.1 Desulfonatronovibrio sp. | reverse complement strand
AGAAATGCCTGATGAATGGAAAAAGATAGATTCTGAACAGCATGAGCGATTTGCTGATCTTCAACATGAATTTATCTTTGACAATTTTTATACCCCGGCAGCAAAAGGGGTTAAGGCAAGAACAGGAGTTGATATGGAGCAGGCATCCCCGGCCCTGCGTGAGGTTCTGTGGAGCACAGCAGTTCAGCACGGTGTCCATGGCTCCATGAACATCTTTCAACGGGCAGCAAACGCTGTAGACTTTCACAACGCTGAAAGGCCTGACAAAAACATGATTGAAGCTGTGTACTATGAACGCGGCACACGTTTTACCGGTTCCACAGAAGCAGTACGCACAGCTGTGCAGAACAGATTCAATCAGGAAATGAAAATGGCTCTGGCCATGCTTCCCGGCTCAACAGAAGCCCAGGCCTGATATACTTGAACCTCATCATAGACATTTGCATGTTTTTCTGGAAACTTGAATAAAACAGATGATCTTATGCTGACTATGCACGCAGCCCAGTGACAAGACAATACTGCCAATGAACATACCTCAGGAAAAACAATGAATTCAGATAATTCTAACAGTACAGACTATCCTCAAGAATGTAACTGCCAGGAAACACCAAAAGAAATATTCAACTCAGCCCCCATAGGTATCTTCCAATCAATCACCAAGGGTAAATTTCTGTGCGTCAACAAAGCCATGGCTGACATTTACGGCTACAACAGTCCCCAGGAAATGGTTGATTTTATTTCTGATATTTCTCAGCAGGTGTATGTAGAACCTTTTGACAGAAAAAAACTCATTGAGATTTTGCAAACTGAGGGACAGGCAGCTAACTTCGAGAGTCTGCACAAAAAATCCAATGGTTCAAAATTCTGGACTTCCATGAATGTCCGGGCCATGTCCGATAAAGACGGCAAAAAATATTTCCAGGGATTTATTACTGATATTACTTTACGCAAAAAAGCCCAGCTGGAAGCCTCCAAACAGCTTGAACTCAAAAGCACCCTCCTGAATTCTCTCGGTGAAGGGGTGTACGGGGTCGATAAAAAAGGCTGTTGTACATTTATAAATCCTGCAGCACTTGGTATGCTGGGATACACTGAAGAAGAAGTTTTAGAAAAAAATCAGCATAAGATATTCCACCATATCAAACCGGATGGACAGGCATATTTAGATGAACAATGCCCGATATTTAAAACCATCGAAGACGGAAAAGTCCGTCATACCGAAGAATATTTAATCACAAAAAGCGGCGCCTCACTGCCAGTTATCCTTACAGTATCCCCTCTCAAAGAGAACAGCAGAATAACGGGCGGAGTAATTATATTTCGAGAAACATCCGAGGTAAAGAAATACCAGGACACACTTAGAGTGATTGCCGAAAGCAATGTTGATTCTGAGGAAGATGTCTTTTGTTTTCTGGTTCGAAACCTTGCCCAGTCCCAGGGCAAACGGTTTGCCATGATTTCTACCTTAGATGAAAACCTGCCTGACAAGGCCCGGGCTATCGCTATCTGGGATACTGATAAATTAGGTGAAAATTTTTCTTATGATCTAAAAGATACTCCATGCCACCGTGTCAAAGATCAGGGCATATGTTATTTTCAACATCGCGTTCAGCAGCAGTTCCCCCATGATCAACTCCTTAAAGACTTAAACATTCAAAGTTACTGGGGAACACCTTTACGTGACGGATCAGGCAAGACAATCGGCATCATGGCTCTGATGGACGACAAACCCATGAGCCATGATACCAGAACACTGTCCCTTCTTAAAAGCTTTGCCATAAGAGCTGCAATTGAGATGGAACGAAGGACTGCCAAGGATAAATATCAGTTTCTTTTCCAGAGCATGTCACAGGGGGTTGTATACCAGGGCAGTCAAGGCAGGGTTATCGAAGCAAATTGCGCTGCTCTGGATATTTTAGGCCTGACCAGAGATCAGATGCTGGGCAAGACATCCCTTGATCCAGCCTGGCACGCCATCCATGAAGATGGCTCTCCTTATCCTGGGGAAGAACATCCGGCCATGGTAGCCTTTAAAACCGGGAAAAAAATTCTCAATAAAGTAATGGGGATTTTTAACCCCCAAAAAGATGACTATTCCTGGATTATTCTTACTGCTGTTCCATTATTCTTAGACGATATGAAAAAACCTTACATGGTCTATGCATCTTTTCAGGATATAACCGACCTGAAAAAGGCAGAAAAGGAGCTCCTTAAGGCCAAACAGCAGGCAGAAGCAGCAAGCATTGCCAAAAGCGAGTTTCTGGCCAATATGAGTCATGAAATCCGTACTCCCATGAATGGAGTCATTGGCATGACAGACCACCTGCTTGAAACCGTACTTGATGATGAACAGAGAAAATTTGCCCAGGTGATTAAATCCAGCGGCAAAACTCTTTTAGGTTTGATTGACGATATTCTGGACTTTTCAAAAATTGAAGCTGGAAAATTTGAAATCCACTATCAAGAATTCAACCTGGTCAACCTCCTTAATGATTTCCAGAAAGATATGGAATTCAGATGCGAAGATAAAGGTTTGGAATTCATATTCTATCCAGACCCCAAGCTGCCTTCATGTGTCAATGGAGATTATTTGAGACTTTTGCAGATACTTAACAACCTCACGGGCAATGCTCTTAAATTTACAAAACAGGGAGAAATCACCCTTAATGCTTCTGTTGCAGAAGAAGATGAACAAAACATTGTGGTACATTTTTCCATCAAAGACACGGGAATGGGCATACCTGAAGACAAGATCAACATGCTTTTTAAAAAATTCTCCCAGATAGACAGCAGCAGCTCAAGAAAGCATGGAGGAACTGGGCTCGGACTTGCCATTTCCAAGCAGCTTACCCTGATGATGGGAGGAGAAATTGGAGTAAACAGCACATTTGGTCAGGGTTCTGAGTTCTGGTTTACAGTAAAATTGCAGAAAGAGGCAGGCGGGTGTCTGCTGCAGGACAACGATGGCGAATTTAATAATAAACATTCAATTAATGATATGTATAATGCAAATATTCTTCTCGCTGAGGACAACCAGGTCAATCAACTGGTAGCAAGCAAAATACTTAAAAAACTGGGCCATAAGGTCAGCATAGCTTCTGATGGAGAGGAGGCAGTCCAGGCCTTTAAAAATAACAGTTTTGATCTTATATTTATGGATGTTCAGATGCCCGGTACTGACGGTCTGGAAGCTACTCGCCAGATTAGAAATCTGGAATCAGACAACATCCCCCACCTGGCAGATGAGATGCTTGATGAAAAAAAAATACCCATCATAGCCCTCACAGCCCATGCCCTCAAGGAAGACAAAGAGCGATGCCTTGCTGCAGGAATGGATGACTATATTACCAAGCCCATTACAAGAAAGGGAATCGAATCACTGCTTGAAAAATGGATTACTAAGAACAAGCCTGAATCCCATGATCAAAATACCCTGGATAGCATAATCACTGAAAAAAATGACAAACAATTAGAGCCTGAAAATTCTGCGCCCATATTTGACCAGGAAGCCTTTATGAACAGGATCATGGACGATAAAGACCTGGCTGAAGAACTTCTGAATATCTTTCTTGAGTCAATTCCAGAAAAAATCAGTTTCATCTTAGAAAAATCAGGCACTGCGCCCATTGAAGAAATCAGCAGGACAGCGCATTCCATTAAAGGCACATCAGCCAATATCGGATGTATTCCTCTTTCAAAAATTGCTGCCAGCATTGAAACTGCTGCCAGAAAGAATGATCTCAATGAGGTAAAAAAAATGCATTCAGAACTTGATAAATACTATAAGCTCACCAAGCCTGAAATTGAAAAATTTCTCAATAGCCTTTAATGGCTTGTTGAAAAAGTCCTTACCCAGCAGACTGTACAGTTGATATCAGCAGCCTGACAGCAGAAAATTAAAATTCTTCCGGATAAGTAACTGTTCACCTTATTTTCTACTTTTGGATAAAGCCTGGATGCAGGCTGGCCTTACAGCATGGTGAATAGATACCAGGATAAAAGCTAAATACTGCTTTGCACACCGGCCTGTTCAAATGTAGCCATTTTGTTATAAATATCCACGGCACATTTTAATATTGAATAAGCCATAGCAGCCCCGGTTCCTTCTCCGAGACGCATATCCATATGAAGCACAGGATTTACATCCAGTTTTTCCATGACTAAGGAATGCCCTTTTTCAGCTGACAGGTGCGAAAAAAAACAATAATCTTTAACATCCGGGTTCAT
>JBHEPK010000160.1:0-427 GCA_046260325.1 Desulfonatronovibrio sp. | reverse complement strand
CCCCGCCAAGAATAATACCGGTTAAGCATGCTATTTCCAATCCACCGAGAGCAGTCATAATTTTCATCACATCATTGCTTTCTGTAAACTCCTTGTTCGTGCTCAAGGCCTGCCTGACAATCCTGATTTTATGTTCGATTCCTTTTGAGTTAAGACCAGTTCCTGCGCCTGAAATCTCTGCCGGATCAAGCCTTAGAAGAGCGCAGAACAATGCTGTAGACGAAGTGGTATTTCCTATGCCCATTTCACCTGTGCACAGAGTTTTATAGCCCTGGTCGTATGCTTTGGATGCCAGCTCAATACCGAGTTCTACAGCTTTCTGACAATCGTTTTCAGTCATGGCCGGACCTGTGGATAAATCATCTGTACCCTGTTTTATTTTCCTGGAAATGAGCAGTTCATGAGCTGAAAAATCATCACCGAGAAC
>JBHEPK010000016.1:21403-24346 GCA_046260325.1 Desulfonatronovibrio sp. | reverse complement strand
CTGTAATCTCGTCTATAGTTCTGGATCTGAGTTTCCCCCGGATTGAGGGAATTGTACAGAATGAACATCTATTGTTGCACCCCTCACTGATTTTCAAATAGGCATAACTGCGGGGGGTGCTGACTTTTCTGTTTAGTTTCTGCTGCAGAGGCTGATCTGAACCAAATTTCTGCAGTATGAGACCTGGCAGGTTGAGTTGCTCATTTATGGAAGAAAAAATATCAGCTTCAGGAATCTGGGCGCCAAGCCCGGCTCCATATCTGGATACAAGACATCCAGTCACAATCAGTAATGGCTTTTTTTTCAGATCCTTGATTTCTTCATGGGCTGAAAAAATTTCGTCCAAGGACTCTTCCACTGCGGGTTTGATGAATGAGCAGGTATTGATGATAACTACCTGACTGGAAGAAATATCCTCTGCTGCTTCATATATTTCCCCCAGACCTCCCAGAATTTTCTCTGTATCAACGAGATTCTTGGGACATCCCAGGCTCCTGGTATAGACTCTAATTCTGTCCATAACCCGTCTGCTGACATATCAATAAAGGATTGGGAGCTGTCATCTTAAAATGTCCTTTTATCCACAACAGGAACAATCTTTTCTCCTTCAAAAAGCATACTTCTAAGTTCCACAAGCCTGACTTCAAAGAAAATTCCAAGCTCCATAGCCAAGCGCTGTTTGATCCCTTCAATGAATCTCTGCTGTTCCTTGATTTTATCAGGGATCAGAACATCTGCTTCTACCAGAACTGTTGCCTTGTCCAGACGGCCTTCCCGTTCCAGTACAATCTGATAATTGGGGGTTTTGCCTTCAGTATCTGCCAGAACCATACTAATCTGTTCAGGAAAGACATTAATCCCCTGGATGATAAGCATATCATCACAACGACCAGCCACGCGCTGCATCCTGACAAAGGTTCTACCGCAGGGACATGGATCATAAACAAGGCGGGTCAGATCACCGGTTCTGAAGCGAACAAGAGGCAGGGCTTCCTTGGTCAGAGTAGTTATCACCAGTTCTCCCACTTGCCCCGGTTCAACAGGCTTGAGAGTGTTTGGATCAATAACTTCGGGCAGAAAATGATCTTCATTAATATGCATGCCTTTTCTTTCTAAGCATTCTCCTGCAACCCCGGGCCCCATTATCTCGCTCAGACCGTAATTGTCCGCTGCTGTTATTTTAAGCCTGCCCTGAATCTCAACTCTTGTATCCTCAGACCAGGCTTCTTCGCCCAAAAGTCCGGTTCTCAGGGACAGGGCGTTGATATTAATTCCCTTTTCTTCCATTCTGTCAGCAAGATAAAGGGCATAACTGGGCAGACAGACCAGAGTTGTAACATTATAATCCTGAATTATGCTGATCTGACGATTGGTATTGCCGCTTGAAGCCGGCACAACTGTGGCGCCAAGCTCTTCAGCTCCGTAATGAATGCCAAAACCGCTTGTGGAAAGGCCGTAATTGTAAGCCACCTGAATCACATCATCTTTAGTCACTCCCCCAGCCATGAGCACTCTGGCCGCAAGCTTAGACCAGCGATGAATATCATTAATAGTATACCCAACAACTACTGACTTGCCCCTCAAGCCATAGGTTCCATGAAGTCGGACCACCTCGCGCAGCGGGACAGCAAATAGACCGTAAGGAGCGTGCAGAGCCAGATCATCCTTGGTGGTAAGGGGAAGACTGGTTAGATCATCAAGGGATTCAAAATCATAAGGATCAATGCTTAACTCTTGAAATTTATTGCGATAAAAAGGTACGTTTTTTGATATCCTGGTCAGAGCAGACTGGAGTCTTTCAAGTTTGAGCTGCTCCAGACTTTCTCGGTTCATGCACTCATATTTCGGTTCAAAATACATGGATTATACTCCCTTAGCGGCGAACTTTGCTGCAACCTTAACCGTTAACAAAAATCAATTAATCAGATGCATCTCTGCCGAGATAGGCCCTTTGAACATCATTATTCTGGGCGAGCTCCTGAGATGTTCCCTGGACAATGATCCGACCTGTCTCCAGAACATAACCGCGATCAGAAATCTTCAAGGCGCTTCTGGCATTTTGCTCCACGAGCAATACAGTAACATCCAGCTCATCCCTGAGTTTGCCGATATGTCTGAATATCATCTGAGAAACTGCAGGAGCAAGGCCCATACTGGGTTCATCCAGAAGAAGGAGCCTTGGTTTGGCCATCAATGCCCTGCCAATGGCCAGCATCTGCTGTTCTCCCCCTGAAAGGGTTCCCGCAGGCTGGTCTTTACGCTGACCCAAAACAGGAAACATGGCATAAATATCATCAATATCCCTAACTATGGCTCTGGACTTTCCAAAGCTGTAGCGATGATACGAACCAAGAAGAAGGTTATCCGCTACAGATAATGGCTTGAAAACCAGCCTTCTTTCAGGAACCTGGGATATTCCTGAACTGACTGTCTTTTCAGGTTTCTGCGTGGTTATCTGGGAACCGTCAAAAATAATTTCACCGCTTCTGGACCGGATGAGCCCGGAAATGGTACTGAGGAGGGTAGTTTTTCCAGCACCGTTACCTCCAATCAAGGCTACTATCTCTCCCTGATCAACATGCAGGGAAACCTTTTTTACAGCATGGACGTTGCCGTAGAAAACATCAATATTCTTAATTACCAGCATTTATCTTTTTGTTTTTTTGTTGCTAATCATCGCTGCCTAAGTAGGCTTTGATGACTTCGGGGTTTTTCTGAATCTCACCAGGTGTTCCCCTGGCTATAACCTGCCCGAAATTAAGGACAGTAATCTCGTCACTAATACTCATGACCAGTTCCATATCATGTTCTACCAGCACAATAGTTATTTTGAGCTCATCCCTTACTGCTGCGATCACCCTGCCGAGAGAACCTGTTTCCCTGGGATTGAGACCCGCTGCTGGTTCATCGAGAAGCAGAAGCGCAGGCTCACCGCAAATGGCC
>JBHEPK010000016.1:16248-21393 GCA_046260325.1 Desulfonatronovibrio sp. | reverse complement strand
TGCATTATGATTCCAGTCATCTTCCAGCCCCACAAACCTGAGTTTTTCCATGGCAGCCTCGCGACATTTTTTTTCCCGGGAAAAATACTTGGGAGTCTTGAAAATACTGTCCAGCATTGAATATTTATAAAGGTTATGAGCTCCTGTCATGACATTTTCAAGCACTGTCATCTGAGAAAACACCTCAAGATTTTGAAATGTCCTGACCATGCCCTTTTGGGAACGAATATGGGTCAAAGCCTCTGACAGATTATCCGACCTGAAAAATATACTGCCCTCTGTCTGGGAGACCATACCTGTAATCACGTTGAGCAAGGTAGTCTTTCCAGCTCCGTTTGGTCCTATAAGAGCGGCAATGGAACCTTCCTGAACATCCATACTGACATCATTTAAGGCCATTACTCCACCAAAGCGGACATGAATATCACTGCATTTAAGCAAGGCAGTGTTATCAGCCATTTCTGCCCCCGCCTCTATAAAAAATACCCATGACAAATCCAGACAATTTTCCAAGCCCGCCAACAATACCCTGGGGCATGAACATCATGCAGAGAATCAGAATCAAACCATAAAGTATGGTTTCCAACTCTTCGTATATACGAAGAAATTCAGGCATGGATGTCAAAAAAAGAGCTCCGATGACTCCACCCCACACACTGGACATTCCTCCGAGAACCGCCATGACAATAAGCTTTATGGAAAAATGAAAATCAAATGACGACGGGGCTACAAAACTGAGGTAGTGAGCGTACAGACCACCTGCAGTAGCAGCAAAAACTGCTGACAGGACAAAAACAAAAAGTTTGAACCTGGCCACATTGATTCCCATGACCATGGCTGCATTTTCACTGGAATGAATGGCCTTAAGTGCCCTCCCGGCCCTGGAATTTATGATATTAAGGGAAATGATTATTGCAAGGGTGAGAACTATTGCCACAAGATAATAATATGCCAGATCAGAATAAAAATCATACCCGAAAATATTGAACCTGGGGATTCCCACAAATCCCGAAGGCCCCCCGGTAAGGGTAATGGTTTCATTTAAAAATATATAGACAATCAGACCAAAACCAAGGGTAGCCATGGCCAGGGAAAGGGCTTTGAGCTTCAAGGCGGGAATGCCTATAAGTACAGCAATTACAGCTGAAACAAACACCCCGATGACAATGCCTGCGCCCACGGGCAGACCATAATTAGTTGTAAGTATTGCTGAAGTATAGGCTGAAATACCAAAAAACGCAGCATGGCCGATGGATATCTGGCCGGCATAACCCAGAAGAAGGTTGAGTCCCACCACACCTATGGCAGTAATTCCGGACAGGATAAGTATGCTTAGATAGTAATCATTGGTCAATGTCCAGGGTAGACCGAAAGTTATGACAACAAAAAGCAAAAAAGATATTATTCCCTTTTTACCCTCCATCTTACACCCTCTCTATTTCGGCCTTGCCGAAAATGCCTGAGGGTTTAATAAATAATATGGACAGAAGGATAATAAAAGCAAAGGCATCCTTAAAAGCTGAGGATATATAGCCTGCGCCAAGGGCCTCGAGAACGCCGATCAGCAAACCTCCAGCAGCAGCACCAAAAGGATTGCCAAGACCGCCAAGAATACATGCGGCAAAACCTTTAAGCCCCAGCAGAATCCCCACATCATAGGAAGTCATGGTAACAGGAGTAAGGATCACTCCCCCAATTGAGCCCACCAGAGCGGAAATTGCAAAGGACAGCATGACCATTCTGTCCACACTGATGCCCACGAGGTGGGCTGCCTTCTGCTCAAAAGAACAGGCAAGCATTGCTTTACCAAATATGGTCTTATTGAAAAAAATTCTGAGCCCAATAAGAACAAGCATGGTGATGCTTAGAATCCAAAGGCTCTGAGGAATAATTGAAGCTCCCAGTAAATAAAGGGATTCTGTTCCAAAAAACGGGGGAAGAGCAAAGGTATCCTTGCCCAGAAAAAGCATGACCAAGCCCCGGACAAAGATGGATACACCAATGGTAATTATGATAATATTTATAACATTTGCACCCTGAACAGGACGGATAACCAGTCTCTCCATGAGTACACCGGCAATAGTGGTGCAAAGGACTGCCAGAAAAATTGCCGGTAAAAGACCTGCCCCCACTGCATTCAGGAAAAAAACCGAAAGCATTCCGCCCATCATCACAAATTCACCCTGGGCAAAATTTATCACCCTGGTGGAATTGAAAATTATGGTAAAACCAAGAGCTGTAAGACCATAGGTGCTGCCAATGGTCAAACCTGATATTAAATATTGAAGGAAACTGCCTAAATCCATATTATTAATTTAAAGAGCCTGTTGAAAATCAACAGGCTCTTTTGCGCTCCTGTGATGTTATTCAGAAACTATTTCCCAATCCTGATCTTTAATGACTGCCATTACAAAGGAAGACTCGTCTAACCCATTATGATCCTGGGGAGAAAGGTTGAAAGTTCCTCCAGTAGCGATAAAGCCTTCAATTTTTTCCAGGTTGTCTCTGATACTTTTGGGGTCAGCTGATTCGCCCATTTCTATAGCCTCTTTGATAAGCATAAGAGCATCCCAGGCATAGCCTCCAAAAGAAGATACCGGGGCATCAAATTTTTCTTCGTACTGGGAAATATAATCAAGGAGAATATCTTTCTGTGGATTGTCGTCTGGAATCTGTTCAGCAACAGCCAACCTTCCAAGAGGAAGAAACAACCCTTCAGAAGCATCCCCGGCCAACTCAATAAATTTTTTAGATGCAACTCCATGACTCATATATAAAGGAATATCAAGTCTTAATTGCTGTCTGTTCCTGGCAATAACCGCAGGTCCGGGATTGGTTCCCCAGCAGATTATGGTGTCCGGGTTCTGGTTCCTGATCCTGGTGAGCTGTGAAGTCATGTCCGTATCTCTGGGACCGAATATCTCATCAGCAACCAGATTCATCCCCATTTCAGGAACTAATTCCCGTAAAACTTCGCGACCTGCCTGACCAAAGCCATCAGATACTGTAAGAATGGCAATGTTCTGGTATCCCTGCTCCTGGGCATGTTTAAGAATTCTGGTGACTGCATGTCTGTCTGATTGCGGTGTTTTAAAAACCCAGGGATTAACAGGACTAACTATCTTTTCAGCTGCGGCCATGGACACCAGAGGAATCTGAACCCTGGCAAAATTATTCATGATGGCCAGAGTATTGCCTGAAGTAGTGCCTCCAATTCCAGCCTGCACTCTGTCCCTTCTAATAAGCCTGTCCGCTGCCAGAACAGCCTTGTTAACTTCAGTTTCATCATCATAGATAATTATTTCCAGTTTTTTACCAAGGATTCCTCCTGAAGCATTGATCTGGTCTTCAAGCATGACCAGGGTATTTCTCTCAGGTTCTCCGAGAAATGAAGCCGGACCTGTAACCGAAGCCACAACCCCGATTTTTATGCTCTCATCAGCATAAACATTTCCCACTGTAGAAACTGCAAATAAAGCCAACAGAGACATTAAAATCTTTTTCATTTGTTCTCCCCTTTTTCTGGTAAAAATATCACTGGATTCTAAACTTATACTTTTAAATTTTAATGAACTGGTAGACCTCACAAAAACGACAGAAGGAGTATTTCATCCTGTAAAAGGAAGTTTCCTCATGTCTTAAAATTTGTTTTTAGCCTAAAGTAATCATAAAATCCATTCATTACTATCTCATCAACCTGACAGTGATTATTCAACATATTCCTTATGTTTACCATTTTGTTAAGAATCAAAATCTCCTTGCCTATCAAGCTTAAATTGTATAAAATTTTTCCGCCTTCTGATACAATAAATGATTCAGCGGGCAGTTAGATTGACCCGCATATCGAATGTTCACTAATATAAAATTAAGTCACAAAGGTGAATCATGAACTGGACACACAAGGACCTTCTGGATATTGAATCCTTGTCCGATGATGAAATTAAGCATATCTTTGAAACTTCCTCCAGATTCATCGAAATCAACTCCCGCAATATAAAAAAAGTTCCCATTCTCAAAGGCAAGAGCGTAGTTCTCTTTTTTGCTGAACCATCTACCAGAACTAAAACATCTTTTGACATGGCTGCCAAGAGGTTGTCCGCAGACAGCTTTTCCCTGGCAACAACTGGAAGCAGCCTTCAAAAAGGTGAAAGTCTGAGAGACACTGTACTGACCTTGGAAGCCATGAAGCCCGATGCCATTGTCATGCGCCATAACATGAGCGGAGCTGCGGGATTTATTGCCAGACACCTCAAGTGCAGCGTCATCAATGCTGGTGATGGCTGGCATGCCCACCCCACACAGGCAATCCTGGACGGGTTTACTCTTTACCGGATCTGGAAAGACTTTCAAGATAAAACGATTCTTATCCTTGGAGATATTGCCCACAGCCGTGTTGCCAGGTCCGACATCAAACTGTTTTCCAAGCTGGGATGCAAGGTACGCGTCTGTGCCCCGAGGACATTGCTGCCTTATGACATAAAAAACTGGCCTGTGGAGGTCTTTAATAATCTGCACAAGGCGTGCTCTGGAGTTGATGCCATCATAAGCCTGAGGCTTCAGTTGGAGCGGCAGGAAGCTGGACTTCTTCCTGATATCAGGGAGTACGCCTGCCGCTTCTGCCTGAGTGAAAAGCACGTGCATCTATCTAAGCCGGGAGTTAGAATTATGCACCCAGGCCCCATGAACCGTGGAGTAGAAATATCCTCAACCTTGGCAGACTCAAAAAACAGCCTTATTCTTAAACAGGTTGAATCAGGAGTAGCCACCCGCATGGCCCTGCTTTATCTGTTACTTGCCGGAACCAGGCAGGAACAGGAAATACCGGAGGTATAGATGGATCTCATAGTCAATAATGTTTTTCTCAAGAACAAACCTGGTTTTCTAATAATTGATCGCGGAAAGATCCTTGAATTTCAGGAAAAACACCAGGATATTCCATCCGGCAAAAAAGTCTTTGACGGCAGAGGCTGTCATCTTATGCCGGGACTTGTTGACGCCCATATACACCTGCGCGAGCCTGGTTTCGAGTACAAGGAAGATATTGAATCAGGGCTTAAAGCTGCGGCATCGGGCGGTTTTTCCAGGGTCATGGCCATGGCCAATACCAATCCGGTTAATGATAATGCCTCAGTCACCAAGTTAATG